>CAWUIW010000252.1:0-4898 GCA_963922515.1 uncultured Rhodobacterales bacterium
TCGCCAACCTGCCCGCAGATGACGTGCCCGACGGCGCGGATGAAAACGACAATGTCGAACTGCACCGCTGGGGCACGCCGCCAAGCTTCGATTTCGCGCCGAAGGAGCATTACGAGATCGCGGGCGTCGCGGCATCGATGGATTTCGAAACCGCGGCCAAGGTCAGCGGGTCGCGTTTCGTGATCCTGAAGGGCGCGCTGGCCCGCCTGCACCGGGCGCTGGCGCAGTTCATGATCGACACGCATGTGGATCAGAACGGGCTGACCGAAATGCAAACGCCGGTTCTGGTGCGCGATGACGCGATGTACGGCACCGACAAACTGCCCAAATTCGGTGATGACAGCTACCAGACCACCAATGGCTGGTGGTTGATCCCGACCTCTGAGGTGACGCTGACCTATTCGGTGGCCGGTGACGTGCTGGACGAGGCGGCCCTGCCCCTGCGGATGACAGCGCACACCGCCTGCTTTCGGTCCGAGGCAGGCAGCGCCGGCAAGGATACCGCGGGGATGCTGCGGCAGCACCAGTTTGAAAAGGTTGAAATGGTGTCGATCACGCACCCCGACGCCTCGGACGACGAACAAAAACGCATGTTGCGCTGTGCCGAGGGCATCCTGGAGGCGTTGGGCCTGCCGTATCGCACGGTGATCCTGTGCACCGGGGACATGGGCTTTGGCGCGCGGCGCACCTATGACATCGAAGCCTGGCTACCCGGGCAAGACACCTATCGCGAAATCTCCAGCGTTTCGACGACCGGCGCGTTTCAGGCGCGGCGGATGAACGCGCGGTTCAAGCCCGCGGACGGGGGCAAGCCGCAATTCGTGCACTCGCTGAATGGCTCGGGTCTGGCCGTGGGACGCTGCCTGATCGCGGTGTTGGAAAACGGGCAACAGGCCGATGGTTCGGTGCAGTTGCCCGCGGTGCTGGGCCCGTATCTGGGCGGAAAGACCACGCTGACCGCCGCCGGAGCGTTGGCATGATGTCGCGCGGGCAGGTTTGGGCCGGGCTGGTTTTGCTGACTGGTCTGGCCTTTGCCGTGTCACCTTGGCTGGTGCCCGGGTTCAACGGTTTTGAACCCGACCAGTTCCCCGTCCCGCAAGACAACCCACCGGTGCAGCCGGCTGGATACGCGTTTGCAATCTGGGGCGTGATCTATGTTTGGTTGCTTGTTTCTGCCGTTTTCGGCCTTGTCAGCCGGGCCGATGCGCCGGACTGGCAGGACATGCGGCCTGCCCTGACCGTCAGCTTGGCCGTTGGCGCCACATGGCTTGCTGTGGCCACCCAGAACCCGCTGGGCGCCACGGTGTTGATCTGGGTGATGTTGATATCGGCGCTTGTGGCGCTGGCACGCGCGCCGCGATTGGATCGCTGGTATGCCCGCGGGCCCATCGCGCTGTATGCAGGCTGGCTGACCGCGGCCTCTAGCGTGGCCGTCGGTTTCGTCCTTGGCGGGTATGACATCCTTCCGCCCCAAGTCGCGGCGCTGGTGAGCCTGAACCTCGCGATCGTCATTGGGTTCGTGACGTTGTTTTTGATCCCCAATATCGCCGAATACGGGGTCTCGCTGGCTTGGGCGTTGGTGGGCGTGATCGTGAACAACGGCGCTGACGCGCCCATTGTCACGGCGTTTGCCGCAGGCGGAGCCCTGTTTGCGCTGGCGCTTGGCCTGCGCTCCGCCTTGCGCTGACCTAGGACTTTTTCTTTTTCTTCTTGGTTTTTGCCTTGGCTTTTTTGGCGTCGGCCGCCTTTTCCGCTTTCTTGGCTTTGGTCTTGGCCTTTTTGGCGTCGGCCTTTTTGGCGTCTTTTTTCTTGTCCGCTTTCTTCGCCGTCTTGGCATCCTTCTTTTTCTTGGTTTCTTTCTTCTTGGTCGGCTTTTTCTTTTCTGCCTTTTGCGGCGGATCTTCGGCTGCAGCGGATGGCGTTGGCGGATCTTCCGCAATCGGTTTTGGCGCCACCGCAGACGCTGCCACGGGCTTGGCGCGCGATGCCGGAGCGGAACGTTGTGGCCTTGGTTTCGGCTGCGTCCGCGGTTTGGGCTGTGGTCGCGCCGGTGGCGCCGTCTTCGTGCCCAACAGGGCCCGCGCCGCGTTGATCAGGATTTCGGCACGGCGCAATCCAATTCCGGGAATGACAACAAGCCTTTGCGGATCAGCATCGGCCAATTCTTCGGCGGTTTGAATGTCAATATTGGCCAGTGTCTTGACCAGGATTTGGCCCACGCCGGTTACGTCTGATACATCGGTCATTCTATGTCCTTTTTGGCTGCCGCATGATGGGAAGCGGATCTTTTTTTGTTTGCATATCTTTTGTATATACACTTTGATGCAACGCGCAAGCATCCTGTCGGTTGTTGCAGCGCAAAAAAAATGGCGGCCCGTCAGACCGCCACTTCAACAGAAGAAACCAAAATAAGGCTCAGGCGTTGGCCGTGGACGTGCCTTGCGCGGCACTGGTTGCTGGAAACGGCACCAGTCTTTGTGCTTCTTCGTCCCACAACTTGAGCCGCAACGCCGCCACCGCTTCGGGGAACTTGATCCGGCGTGGCGCAACGTCTTCTGGCAGGCTGTGGTGACACTTGCGCAGCCGGTAGCTTGGAATACGGGCATTGAAGTGATGGATGTCATGCAATGTGATGCTCGCCACGATCAGGTCGAAAAACCAGCCGAAATCCAGACAAGAGGATCCCTGAAGGGCCGCGAGTTGCGGATCAAGATCCGGGCGGCGGTCCCAGTAGGTGTCTTCGAAGTTATGCTGCAGATACACAAGGAAAACGCCAATCATGCCACCCAGAAAGCTGGCCGCGAACCAGACCGCCAAACCGGTCCAGCCAAACAGCACGTACAGCAAGCCCATGTAGACAACGATGGACAGATTGTGCAGCAACACCCCAGTCACACCAAACTTTGCAGTATTCTTCGGCCAACGATAGCGGATGAAATACGTGTACAACGAACCCAACGGGATAAGAATGAACGGGTTGCGGTAGGCGCGATACATCAATCGATCCCAAAAGCCCGCCGCGTTCCATTCCCGCAGCGTCATCGTGTGGATTTCACCGGTTTCGCGATGTTCCAGGTTACCAAGATGCCCGTGATGCAGATTGTGGTTTTGTTTCATCACTTCGAACGGCGCAAACGTGAACGGCGACAGGACATGGCCAGCCAGTTCGTTCTGTTGACGTGTTTCGAAAAGAGAGTGATGGCCAGTGTCGTGCTGCAAAACATACAGGCGGACCGCCGCAAAGGCGTTGACCACCATCATGGGCAGCAAAACCCACCACAGGTTCACGTATGTGATCGCCGTATACAAAGACGCGAAATAGACCGCGAAAGTTCCAAAATAGCTTATCGAGGCCAGTTTGTTGTCTTTCTCAACAAATTCCCGGGTGTGGGCCCTGATATCCATCGTCCGTTCCTTTTTCTCCGGTTTTTCCGTGAGGTAGGGTCGCGCCAGACAGACACAAGACCGACTCCGGAATTCCAGCAATACCTGACTGATACTGTCGAATGATGGCCTTGTCACCGCCTTGACGCCAAAAGCGTTCCCGTGTCGCAGTTTGGCGCCAATGACTAACGGTCGCGTCCCTTGATGTGCTTGCGGAGTTTTGACGGTGCGGCCTTGCGCCGCCCCTTGTACGGGTTCTTGTCGCCCTGCCCCCGCATGGTCAACCGGATCGGCGTGCCTGGCATGTCAAAATCCTCGCGCAGACCGTTGACCAGGTAGCGGGTGTAGCTATCCGGCATCTTGTCGGGATTACTGCACATCACCACGAAGCCGGGTGGCCGCGTTTTGGCTTGTGTCATGTAGCGCAGCTTGATCCGCTTGCCTTGTGGCGCCGGCGGCGGGTGCTGTTCCAGCATACCCGTCAGCCATCGGTTCAGCTGTGCGGTGGAGACCCGCCTGTTCCACGTTGCGTGCGCGCGCAGGATCGCATCATGCAACCGATCCAACCCCCGTCCGGTCATGGCAGAAACAGTAACCAGAGGGGCCCCACGCAATTGTGGCAACAGCCGTTCAAAAGCCTCTTTCAGCGCCTTGAGCTTGCCTTGTCGATCCTCTTCGACGTCCCACTTGTTGACCGCCACAACCACGGCGCGGCCTTCGCGCTCAGCCAAGTCGGCAATCCGCAAATCCTGTTGTTCGAATGGTATGGCCGCGTCCAGCAGAACAACGACAACCTCGGCAAACTTCACGGCGCGCAATCCGTCACTGACCGAAAGCCGCTCTAGTTTTTCCTGCACCTTGGCTTTCTTACGCATGCCGGCGGTGTCAAAAACGCGCATTGGGGTGCCTTGCCAATCAACCCGCAGCGAAATGGCATCGCGGGTGATCCCGGCTTCGGGGCCGGTCAGCAGCCGATCTTCACCGAGGATACGGTTGATCAGCGTGGATTTGCCCGCGTTCGGGCGACCGACCACCGCCACTTGCAGCGGCTTTTCCTGGCTTGGCGCAAATTCGGGTTCGTCGTCGACTGCGTCCTCGTCAAGTTCCACATCGGTCTGTGGCGCGATTGCAGCAGCTTGCGCGGCCGCTGCATCGGCCAAGGGCAGCAGCACCGTGTACAGGTCAGTCATGCCCTCGCCGTGTTCGCCGCTCATCCGGATCGGTTCGCCAAGACCCAGACCGAAGGCATCCAACACCCCCGCATCCGCGGCCGCGCCTTCGGCTTTGTTCGCCGCCAAGACGACATGTGCGCTGCGTTTACGCAGGATGTCGGCAAACGCTTCGTCGGTTGGAGTCACACCCGCGCGTGCATCAATCATGAACAGGCAGATATCGGCCATGTCGACCGCCCGTTCGGTCAACCGGCGCATACGGCCTTGCAAGCTATCATCCGTGGCTTCTTCCTAACCTGCGGTGTCGATCACCGTGAAACGAAGATCGGCAAGCCGGGCTTC
>CAWUIW010000253.1:0-4888 GCA_963922515.1 uncultured Rhodobacterales bacterium
CAGGACGATCTGGCGTCGCCCGCTGACCCGCCATATTGCTAAATACATGCCCCACATGGCCTTCATCCTCCGTCGGGTGCAGTGGCCCACGTTCGGACCATACCCGCCGGTGGGCTTAGATCAATTCCACCGTTGCATCTTCGGCTGTCATAGGACCTTTGGCCCGGTCGAAGCGCAAATAGGCGATTGCCTCGTTGCCCGCTCGACTGAGAAGTGTCCCGGCAGGTTTGCCACTTGCCATTATATCTGCGCCGGTCTGCGCTGCACCAGTGACACGGACGCGGCGCAAGCCCTTGCGCAACTCGGTCTTGTGCTTCATCCGCGCGGTCACTTCCTGCCCGACATAGCACCCCTTTTTGAAGTCCACGCCGTTTAGCGCTTCGAACCCGGCCTCAAGGATAAACGTGTCTGGCGTCAACTCTATACCCGTTTCAGGGATACAATGTTCAACACGCGCGGCGTTCCAGTCGATGTTGCCGTCGACGTCCGATGTTTCGGAATACAACCGCCAGCCCATTGCGCTATGGCGCGGGTCTGGCAAGGCTCCCGGGGGAAAGTCGCCGACCCCCCGGCGCACGCCAAGCCCAGTTTCGGTGATATCCACGTTCGCCCGCAGCTTGTACATCATCAGCCGCTTTTTCAGGGGCTCTGCCAGCGAAGCATCGATGTCCAAAAGTACATCCTCTTTATCCGCCAGCAGGAAAAAGTCGGCAATGTATTTGCCCTGCGGCGTCAGCAAAGCAGCGTAGACAAGGCCAGCGTCGATCCTGTTGATATCGTTGGTGATCAATCCTTGTAGAAAAGGTCGCACCTCGGAACCGGTCAAACGCAGGATTTTACGATCGGACATTTTCTCTGCTCCTTGAACCTCTTGCACGGTCATATAGGTATTGCGAACCACATCAACAGAGGACCCCCCGTTTGTCGGCGCCACTTAGTATCGTTGTACCCACGTTGAACGCAGAATCCACGCTGCCCGCTTGTCTTGGTGCGTTGGTGGAAGGTGTGACAGCAGGTTTGGTGCGCGAACTGGTCGTGACGGATGGCGGGTCTGAGGATGCCACAAACCTGATCGCGGAAGACGCGGGCGCTCAATGGATCTCCGGGCCGCCTTCGCGCGGTGGGCAGCTGCGACGAGGCGTGCAATGCGCCCAAGGCCCTTGGGTCCTTGTGTTGCATGCGGATACGGTTCTGCCCGCCGGCTGGTCCGTCATCGTGGGTGAGCACATAGAGGCGCGTCACCACCCGGCCTATTTCAAACTGGCCTTTCGTGAACGTGGCCTTATGCCCGCCTGGGTTGCCGCTTGGGCCAATTTGCGATCGCGCGTGTTTGCCTTGCCCTATGGTGATCAGGGATTGTTGCTGCCAAAGTGCGTTTATGACCGTGTGGGCGGGTATCCCGACGCTCCTCTGATGGAGGATGTGGCATTGGTGCGTGCATTGGGGCGTCCATTGGCCGAGCTGCCTATAGTCGCCACAACAAGTGCGGACCGGTACAAGCGCACAGGATGGTTTCGGCGCGGCACGCGAAATTTGTGGATCCTGACGCGATATCTGTTCGGCGCCGATCCAGAGACCCTGTCCGCCGCGTATCGTCGTTAAGTCTGGCCGAACATCTTGCTGCGCAATCGGCCCCACCACCCGGGGTTTTGCCGCGCCAATTCCGGGTCGCCAGGGGCCAATGCGGCCGTCCCTTCCGGATCGACCACAGTTTTGCCGCCCTGAAACTGCAGATTGTACAGGTTGGCGTAAATGCCGCCCTTGGACAGCAAGTCCTCGTGTGTGCCTTCGTCCACGACCTTGCCACGGTCCATGACGATGATCTTGTCGGCGTCCCGGATCGTGCTGAGACGATGCGCGATGACAAGGGTTGTCCGACCGCCCGAGAGCTGATCGAGAGCGTCTTGCACAACTTGTTCAGACTTTGCATCCAGTGCGCTGGTTGCTTCATCCAGAAGCAGAATAGGGGAATTTCGCAACAGCGCCCGGGCGATGACAACCCGTTGCCGTTGCCCCCCGGACAGGGCGGACCCACGCGGACCCACCGGGGTGTCCAGCCCGTCCGGCAGTTTCGGCAAGAAGTCGGATACGTTCGCGGCATCCAGCACGTCCTGCAGTTGATCGTCGGTGACATCCGTGCGACCCAGCAGAATATTCTCTCGCAGCGTTTCGTCGAAAAGCAAAGCGTCCTGCGTGACGACCGAGAAAAGGTTGCGCAAGGTGGCCAGGTCCATGTCGCGCGCGGCCACGCCACCAATTTCCACGGTACCGGATTGAGGATCGACCAGCCGTGTGAGGACATTGAAAATCGTTGACTTGCCAGCGCCAGAGGCGCCGACCAAAGCCGTGGTTTGGCCAGCGTCGGCCGTCAGGTTCAGAACGTTCAAGACCGGTGCGTCGCCGTAGTTCAGCGCCACATTTGCCATCTGGATATCGGGCAGACCCTGCGGAGGTGCGACCGGCGCATCGGGCGACGTCAGACGCAACGGCGCGTCCATCAGTTCCTTCAGACGTTCCAACGCCGACGCCGCCATCTGCCAAATCCCGGCCACCGAGGCGAGCCGTCGCATTGGTTCGAACGCCAGACCAATGGCGGTAAAGAAACTCATGAACTGCCCGATGGTTTTCTCACCCGAAATGATTTCGCCACCGCCGTAAACCAAAACCGCCAAAAGCCCGAAGCCTGCCAACAGGTCAATCATCGCGGGAATCGCGGCCGAGGCGACGTTGGCGCGCAATTGCGCTGACACAAAAGCATCCTGTCGCCCATCAAATTGATCGGCTTGGTACCGTTCCAGTCGATTCAGCTTGATCGGCACGATGCCGTGAAAGATCTCATCAAGACGGGTGGCAAGAGCAGCGCCCAGATCCCGCGCCCGGCGCGCCTGTTTGCGGACATAGACCTGAAGCACGTTCACCGGCAACAGCAGTAACGGAACACCCACCAGAGTCACCGCGGCCCATCGCCAGTCAACGCTGATGGCCACCGCCAACAAGGCGACCAAGGATACTGCATCGCGACCTGCGCCCGTGATAACTGCGCGCCACACATTGTTCACGGCTTCCACATCGGTTTGTACGCGCTGGATCAGAAAGCCCGGGGGATGCTGCTGATGAAAGGCGCCGTCCTGCTTCATCATGCGGTTCAACAGATCGAGGCGCAGATTGGCCGCCATCTGCAAAGACGTGCGCGACATCACGGCGTTCTGCAGAATGCTGGCAATGGCCCGAAACAAAAAAATGACCATGATGATGCCACCGACGCGCCACACCGCACCTTCCTGACCGGCGACAAAGACCTCGTCGAACATCGGCCGCACCATGTAGCTTAATGCGCCAAGGGCGGATCCCTCGATCGTCATCAGGGCGAATGCGACCAACAGCCATGACCAATAACGCCGAATGTATCCGCGCCAGACCCACAGGAACAAGTCCGAGCTAGACGCCGTTTGATCCTTGGCGGTCATGTGGGTGGCAACCTTTTGTGAAAGCGCTCACAGATCGCGGCAGGATCATACTCTGTCGCGACCCAATCCTCGAAAGACAGACCGCTGCTCTGATGGCGCGCGTCGTACACTTCCAGAAGGTAATCGAGAATACCCACCTGGCGGTTGCGGATATGCATGTATCGCCATGACAGCATCTTGCGGGCTTCAGAGACCGGTTTTCCTTCGATGGCAAGCTGGTAGATGGCCGACGCCAGTCCGGCGCGATCCGCTCCGGATTTGCAGTGCATCACAAAGGGCCGGTCCAACGTGCGAAATAGCCCGATCAGTTCGATCAATCGGTCTCGCGGCACAAGGGACCGCGCATAGAGCTCGATGCTGTGCAGGTTCAACTGCAATTCGCGACAGTATTCTTCTTCCGCCAGATAGTGCCCGTTGGCATTCGCCCCGCGCAGGTTCAGAATCGTCTGGATACCCGCGCTTTTCATCTGTTCCAGGCGTTTGCGCGTGGGATGGTTCGAGCGATACACCCCAGGGGCGACCTGATAAAAGTTGGTCCAGACGGTACGCAGGATTTCGTGGTCGAACCACAAATTGTAAATCCGGTTCAGGCGGCGATTTTCGGGTGTTGACAGGTCTTTGTTGTAGCGCGACCGAACCCGCGCTTCCCATGCCCTGATGTCCTGAAAAACGCTCATGTGCTGCCGAATGAAGCCTTTTGGCCTTTGATTTGAAACCGAAGCCCCCGCTTACCTAACCGAGTGTGCTTGCGCAAGGCAATCGCGATTGACGTTGGTGCTGCCAAGGCTAGGGTCTGCGCGGCAAGAAACAAGGTTGGTGCAAATGTCGACGCGTGTCTCTCTTTCCAATGGGCGGGGTTACCTGGCCATACCGGGTCCTTCGGTCATTCCTGATGCCGTATTGCGGGCGATGCACCGGCCTGCGCCAAACATCTACGAAGGTGAATTGATTGAAATGACCCGGGGGTTGATCCCGGACCTGGCGCGGGTTGCGCGCACCGAACATCACGCCGCTATCTATATCGGCAATGGGCATGCAGCCTGGGAAGCGGCCCTTGCCAACACGCTGGCGCCGGGCGACAAGGTTTTGGTGCCCGCGACCGGGCGATTTGCCCATGGTTGGGCGGACATGGCCGACGGCATTGGCGCAGTGCCCGAGATTCTGGATTTCGGGCGCCAATCCCCGATTGACCTTGATCGCTTGGCCGAGGCCTTGCGCGCGGACGAGGCGCATGCATTCAAGGCCGTGCTGGTGGTCCATGTAGATACCTCGACCTCTGTTCGGAACGACGTGGCCGCGGTGCGTGCTGTTCTGGATGAGGTGGGTCACCCGGCCTTGTTGATGGCAGATTGCATTGCATCCATGGGCTGCGACAGGTTCGAAATGGATGCCTGGGGCGTCGATGTTGCAGTGACTGGCTG
>CAWUIW010000254.1:0-4858 GCA_963922515.1 uncultured Rhodobacterales bacterium
CTTTCGAAACGCTCTCGCCCGTGCCGTCCACGCCGTTTCCGGACCGGGCGGCACAAACGCGGTTCGAAGCCCGTGGCTGCGCCCGTTGCCACGTGACGGAAACCTTCGAGTTCAAAGGTCGCAGCTACATGCCGCTCAGCGATTTCCTGTTGCATGATTTGGGTGATGGACCGCGTCGGACTGCACCGCTTTGGGGCTGTTCGACCTGCGTTCTGCAAAAGGACCCGCACGGCTTAATCGACTGATCCCGAACGGATTCGGGCCGCGGCAAGACCGCGGCCCGAATCATTTGCTTGGACGTCGACAGTTATTTCAACATGGACAGATCGTAGGCAGCATCCGGCAAGTTCAACCGGAACATGAAGATCTGGCCGCCACGATCCGCCTCTACGGCGGAAACCTGGCCACCCGACTTGGTCCGGTGCTGAACCACGCCCAACAGCAGCTGATCATTCATCGGAAGGCTACCAATGATCTCTTGCTGCCCCGTACCCGCGATTTCCTCCATCGTGTAGAAGCTGCCATCCGCCTTCTGAGCCAGCAACGCGGTCAACGGCCACGTTCCCGAAAACTCGGACGTGCGAGGCTTGTCGATCGCGCCTGCCAAAGCGGTTGCACCGGCTTTTGCGCGTGGACTTTCTGTGCCACCAGCCATTGCGAGGAAGTAGCCTTTGCCCGGCTCGGCCAGTTGCAGTGTTTCAGGGTCCAACACAATGGCGTATTTGCGCTCGCCGAATGCGTTGCCGGAGTCTTCGTCCGCAATCAACACGTCAGCATCCGCACCCTTGATCCAGATCAGACCATCCGGCGCATTGGCTTTTGCGAGGTCGTTTTCGTCGGTGGCATGCGTACCCATACCGCCGTGCTTGATGCCCTTGTCCCCGACGTCAACGGTGAACGACCCGTCGTAGTTGGGCAGAGTCCGGATTGCCGTACCCGACAGAACGGCAGGCAAACGGCCTTCGGCCGCTTCGAGATCAGCCATCAGGTTCGTCAGCTCGAACGACAGATAGCCACCGTCTTGGGACATGGACTGCACCCAGCGCGTTTTGGTGATATCCGGGTCAACCGCCGGATGCTCGGTCTTGCTGTCCCCGACGAAGAACATATGGCCATCTGGCTGTTCGTCCGCCTCGGCCCACAGGTACATTTCCGTTTCGCCAACCGGCACAGGCTTGTCCCAACCGCCCCATTGATAGGACGTTGGCGCAAAGGCGACGGGAAACTCGGTGACGGCATCCGGGTTGCCCATATAGGCTTCCATCATCTTGTCGCCGGTCGACGGGTTATCGATACCAAGATCGGCAAAGGTCTCTGTCGCCACGGCCGCACCATAAAGCTTGCCAAAAAGCAAACCGTTCCGGGCCAGGAACTGATCGCGCTCCGGTGCATCCGACGCGATCGGCAGACCGTCAACATCGGCGCCTTTCTTGCCAACATAGATTTTCAGCGGCGCTGGCTCAAAGCCGTGGTTGTACCCCGCCGCAACAATGACAACGTAGTCCGGGTGCTGCGGGTTGATTGGCATCAGTTTTTCATAGCCCGTCTGACCCAATGCAGGCACCGTATAGGCCGTTTCGCTGGCGATATCAGTGACCAGCGATGCAAGGCCCATCCCTTTGTTCGTGTCCCAAAGCATGTTCGGCTCATCGCGGCTGCCGACATTCCACATCCGCTCGATGTTCCATTCCTCGGCGTTCAGCCAGACATCATCCGCAAAACCGATGCCCTCGCCGTATTTGTTGGCTGGCTCGTAATAGGCGCCACAGAAGGACTGGAAGAAGAAATCACCATTGGACAGCTCGAAGTCGGGTGCGAACTCGATGAAAGTCTGGTCCGGCAGTGACTGGTTGCCCCAGACGCCGCCTTGCGCGCGGGGCGGAACTTCATCCCCGAACACGTTGTAAACCGTGTCGAACAGGTGGCCCGAACTTTTCAGAATGGTCGACGCAGCATCGTCATTTTCCAAAAAGGCCGCCAGCCCGGCGCGGTCGTAGTCCAAGGTGTGAATGTGTGATCCTGTAAATTTCACGCCGGATGCCATTTCCCAGCCATAGGTCTCGGTCGACATGGTGGCATAGGACTCGGACTGATAAACCACGCGCACGGTGTCTTCGTCCAACAGCCATGCAGCATTGCCGTCCGGCCACCCGGTCAGCGCCTTGCCAGTGACCGCGTCAACCTCGCCAACCGTCGCCAGCGCCTTCATATGCGACACATACGGAAAGTCCGTGTCTGCCGACTGACCATCGGCGATTTCAAATCCGTCGCCGGCCGTGCTGGCTTCGGCGACCAGCGCCGTCGTTTCGCCGATCTTGACCATGCTGCCGTGGCCATCGGCGACGACGGTCAGCGCCGAAGATGCCAGTAGCGCAGCCGCAACCGTGAGTGTCTTGGTGAAAAACAGGGGAGTAGCTTTCATGGGTTTTGCCTCTGAAATGGATGACGCCAGCGTAGTTTTGGAGTGTATCAACTTGTTGACACTTTGCTCGGAAGGCGCGCTTTGCCACGTACTCAAAACGCATTTCTGACATGAGGCTTAGTTGCACACAGAGCGGGTAAAACTGGCTCGCAGGCGAGCCCAATACGAAAGGTTCCGCGTTTTCAGAAGTCTGACGGCCGATGCGATAGCCTTTTGGGCGCGCTAGTGATATCCCAAGCTCAGCAACCCCAAAAACTGACAGCGTACACCGCAGAACGTCAAAGATGCTTGGGTATCAGCCTGATTGTTCCGAATCCCGGGGCTTGTATTGCTGGCATAAAGCGGGTTGTGTTGCTTTCTTGCGCAAAACCGGGCGTAACGGGCATCCAAGCGCCGCAAGGGGGCAAAATGAACGTCAAGTCAATGTTTCGAATGAGGGCAGCACTGCGGTTTCTGGGGCTTGTTTGTCTCATTTTGACGTTGGCGCCGGCCGTGCAGGCCCAAGACGCCTCGGTTGATCTTTCATCGGACCTGACTGATGCAGAGTTTCAGGCCATGCTGGGGCGGCTCAGCGATGAGCAAGTGCGCGACATTCTGATTTCCGAATTCTCCGCTCGAAGAAGCGAAGAGGTGGTGCAGGGCAACGGTTTGCTGACAAATGGCCGCGACGTCGTCGAAACTCTCACAACGAATGCAGCTGCTCTGTTGGACAAGTTGCCGGAACTCGGAACCGGCATCCGCGCAATTTTCGTCCGTCTTTCAGATGCCGGTGGCGTTGGGCTTGCGTTTATCGCACTTGCGGTCAGCCTCGCTGCAGGTGGTGCCGTTCGATACTATTGGCGCCAACGCGGAGATACGCTTCAAACCACGATTGGCGAACGCAATCTGGGCAAGGGGGCGTACGGCTCTGTCGCCACGATTATCGATGCAGTTTTTGTCTTGCTGATCGCTCTGTCGGGTTCTCTTGCCTTTGCACTGACGGCGTTGGCGGTCCTGTACCTGTTCTTTCAAGATCCAGACATCCGCTATTTCGTATCCAGCTATGTGGCGGTCGTCACCGTCGTGCTTATTGTGCGATCGATCGTCGACATCCTGTTCCCCCGATTCTGGCCGATGTACCGGCTTGTTGCCCTGAGCGATGTAGCAACGCGGCGTGTGCACTGGGTGGTTTTGGGACTGTCAGCTCTTTGGATGTTCGAAACGATCACCTCCGATGTCATGGCACAGTTCGGTGCGCCAGAAGGCACGCCAGATCTACTGACCTTGCTGCTTGGAGTGCTCTGGATCACCATGTCGCTGTCCGGAACTTACTGGATTCATCGCGCCACGGTCGACCTGCTGCCACCATTAGAGGACCGGTCCATTGTCGCCATGTTGACACGGAACTGGGCAACCATCACGGCTCTGTCCTTCTTGATCACATGGGTGGTGTTCACAGGCGGCGCATTGGTGAGCGGCAATGTCGATATCGTGGCCGCCAACATCTTTGTGACCATGCTGGTGTTTCTGGGTTTGTGGGTCAGCTACCGCGTGCTGGTTCATTACCTGCGCGCCCAGGCCATGAACGACGCAATCAAATTGGCCATCGGCAACGCGGTGCGGGCCCTGCTGTTCGCCGGTGGGCTGATTATCATCCTGTCCACCTGGGGACTTGACCCCTCCACACTTGCCGCCAGCGGCACAGTCGGACGCTCGATGCAAACCATCGTTAACGTTTTCCTGACGGCTGTTGTGGGATGGGCCATATGGGATTTTCTGCGCACCATCATCGATGTGCGCGTGGCGGCAGAGAACCCCGTGGAAAACGATGAGGAAAGCGGCGATGCCGAAGGGGGCGTCGGCACCAGCCGCACAGCCACACTGCTGCCACTGTTGCGCTCGACCGCATTGGTTGTGATCGGTGTTACCTGCCTGTTTGCCGCCCTTTCCAGTCTTGGTGTCAACGTCGGGCCGCTCGTCGCTGGCGCCGGCGTCATCGGCCTGGCCATTGGGTTCGGAGCGCAGACGCTGGTCAAGGATGTAGTATCAGGCGTGTTCTTCTTGATCGACGACGCCTTTCGCCGGGGCGAATACATCGATTTGGGAAGTGTGAAAGGCACGGTTGAACGCATTTCAGTTCGCAGCCTCCAACTGCGCCACCACCTTGGCGCTGTACACACCATTCCATTCGGCGACATTGCTGCCCTGACCAATTACTCACGCGACTGGGTCATCATGAAACTGCCCTTGCGCCTGACCTTTGACACAGACCCGCAGCAAGTGAAAAAGATCATCAAGCGCATCGGGGCCGAATTCATGGAAGATGAGCTGGTTGGCGATGGACTGATCGAGCCGCCAAAGTCACAAGGTGTCATTCAGATGGAAGACAGCGCCATGATCTTGCGGGTGAAGTTAAAGGCGGTCACTGGCAAGCAATTCACAATCCGCCGAGAGATT
>CAWUIW010000255.1:0-4835 GCA_963922515.1 uncultured Rhodobacterales bacterium
CCGTATAGCCCAATCCGGGCCGGTCGAACACGATCACGCGGTAGTTGGCTGCAAGGGCCGGGGCCAGAGACAGCGTCATGTCCCGCGTGTTACCCGCAGAACCGTGGATCAGTACCACGTCGGGGCCCGCGCCCATCACCACGGCGTGCACCTGCTGGCCATTTATATCCAGCAATTGTCCTTCGGGCGGATGGGCGGTTTCGGCGGCGGTCTCAATTTGTACGGCGCGCCAGGACACGCCGATGGTGGCCAGGGCAACCACCACCACAACGGCAATCAACACTTTAGCGGCCAATCTCATCTAGGTTATACGGCGTGGATTGATAAATCTCATTGATCCAATTGCCATATAGAAGATGTGCGTGACTTCGCCACCGGTTTTGCGGGGGCTGCTTTGGGTCGTCCTCCGGATAGTAATTCATCGGCACGTTGATTGGGGTGCCGTCGTCAATATCCCGGTCGTATTCCTGTTTCAGCGTGTCGCTGTCATATTCAAAGTGATTGAAGATGTAGAGCGCACGATGCCCGGGATCTTCCACCAGGCACGGCCCGACATCCTGGCTGCCCAGTAGCGTCGTCAACCCGGGCCGTGCGTCAATCTCGGAGGCGCGCATTTCGGTCCAGCGACTGACCGGGATCACACAATCATCTGAAAATCCACGCAGGTAAGGCGAAGCGGGTGCCAGGTTCTGGTGCCGGAAACAGCCAAATGCCTTGGCCTCGAGCATGTGCTTTTTGACACCATGAAAGTGATTGATCATGGCCATTCCGCCCCAACACACTCCGAACGTCGAGTGCACGTTGGATTGCGTCCAGTCGAACACGTCGCCCAACTCGTTCCAATAGGTCACGTCTTCGAACGGCAAGTGCTCGATCGGGGCGCCGGTGATGATCAGACCATCGAACTTTTCGGTCTTCACGTCCTGAAACGGCCGGTAGAAGCTTTCCATATGTGCCGCTGCCGTGTTCTTGGTCTGATGTTCCGACATCCGGATCAGGCTGAGTTCGATCTGCAGTGGAGTGGCGCCGATCAGTCGCGCGAACTGGTTTTCCGTCTGGATCTTTTTCGGCATCAGGTTGAGCAACCCGATCCGCAGCGGGCGAATATCTTGTCGGGCGGCCTGATCATCCGACATCACCATGACACCTTCTTTTGTCAGGACGTCATAGGCGGGCAAATCGGATGGTATCTTGATGGGCATGGCTGGCCTTGCAATCACTACGTCAGGACGGCTGAGATACGGTCAATTGCCGCCCGTCTCAAGAGCGTCGGCGATCAGGTTGGTAAAGCCTTCGGCATCTTTGACTTTTGCCGCGGCCTCCGTCGTGACCGTAACGCCCCAGTGCGCCATCTTTTCATAGATTGGTTGCCGATGCGCCAGAGCTCGCGCATAGGCCCAGCGAATGAAATCGTCGGGGTCCACCCGTGCTTCGGACACCTCGTGCGCCTCTAGGTATTCGGCCCAAACACGGTTGAGAAAGGCGGGCTGATAGGACATTGGTTTTGGCGCGCGGTCGAACCTTCGGATCAGCTCTTGTGTGTGTGCGGCATCGCCCTTGATCCACACCATGAGCGTCCGCTTCGATAGCTCGGTCATCAGCGCGTCATCTGGGTCGTCCGGATTGACCCATTCACAGATTGACCCGCCAGTGTCGCAGATGAAATGCGGGTAGCCGTAGAGCGTTTGTGCCCGTCGGATAAAGTGATCGGTATCAAGCAATGCGTCCATTTCGGCGCGGCGGAACTGGTCCTGGCGCCGCCGATACTCATCCATTGGCAAGCCGCCCTTTTCCGCATCGCCGGGTTTGCCCAGATAGGTTGAAACAGGGGTGAGATTGTCGAAGGAAATGTTGGATCCGATATAGATTGAATCCGACATGAGCAGATCGCGCAAGAACGGCACTTGCATGGCGTGCGCCTTGGCGTTGTCGACGATGTATTCGCCCATGTACCGCGTGCCGATACGGTAATCGATGCTGTAATGGTACCAATCCCCGGTGTCGCGCAGCATTTGGCTGATATGGGTCTTGCCCAAGCCAGACATGCCAAAGAACAACACCTGTTTGTTGCTGGCCTCTTGCCACATCTGCGCTGACGAATAGAGCATTGATCGCCCTCCCTTTTCGCCTTGCTACTGAGGTGGTCGGTCGGGGTCAATCACGTGTGGGAAACACGGTGCCGTTCAATATCAACAGCCCGAGGCCCAGAATGGCTAATCCAACGAATGCGACGGGGGGCAGGGATTCCTCCAGAACAAAGGCCCCCAGCACAATCGCGATTGGTGGGATCAACAACGTAACCAGCATCAGATTGCCGCTGCCTGCCATGGCCAGCACGCGATAATACAGCAAATAGGCAGCGGCCGTCGCGATCAGCGCATAATACCCGATGGCCAGCCAGGTCGAGGGTTGCAGGGTCAGGCTGGGTGCTCCATCGACCAGCAAGGTTGCGGGAACCAGCATCACGGTCGCACAAGTCAGCATGCCGGTGGCAGCCATGGGCGGAGACAGATGGGACAGCCGCCAGCGCGCCCAGGCCCCGGCCAAGGCATAGCTGAACGTGCCCGCCAGAATGGCCAGTTGAGCGACGGATCGCAGGTCGAACGAGGTGAGGTTTGTCCAGCCAATCGCGGTCACGACGCCCAGAAAGCCAAGCGTGACGCCGATCATCCGGCGCGGTGTCAACCGTTCGTCGGCAAACACGGTCGCGGCCACAAGCACGCCAAAAATGGCGGTCGCTGCGTTCAGGATCGAGGTCAGACCGGACTCGATATGCAATTGCCCCCAAGCCATCAGCGCAAACGGGACAATGTTGTTCAATAGTCCCATTACCAGAAACGCGCCCCATGTACGGGCATCGCGCGGGACAGGGAAGCGCCACACCAATACCACGACCCACAATGCCAGCATGGCCCAGCCTGTTCGATGCAGGACCGAGGTCAAGACCGGCAACTCGTTCAACGCGATCCGGATGGACAAGAAAGACCCGCCCCAAATCAAGGCGAGCAGCCCAAGTTCGGACCAGGCGCGGGGTGTCAGCGTTTTTTGTGGGCTCATGTGGGGGTGCTATGTGGAAACGCCCATGCGAGCGATCCGTTTCGTGCGAAAAAAAAGCCCCGCACATGTGCGGGGCGTTTGTCAGACGATGGGGTGGTGGATCAGAAGTAGAAACCGACTCGAACGCCGAAGCTGACTACATCGTTGTCTTCGAAACCTGCGCGCGCGGTGTCCGGTGTGCCGGTCTCTGCAAACGCGTCGCCCACTTTGGTGTAGCGTACGCCACCGGTCACTTTGTAGCCGTCACCGGTGTATTGAACGCCAACGCCCACGCTTTGGAACCCGTTGGTCGGCGACAGCGGCGATACCAAGTTGTCACTGTCTTCCGCTTCATAGCCAAACGAAAGCGACACGGCCCACCTTTCGTTCAGGCGCTGTGCAACGCCAAGATTGTACGTGATCGAGTCGCTGATATCGATCAGGTCCACATCCGCGGTCGTCGGTCGCAGTTTCGTCACGCTGTGGTCCGCCCAGCGGATGGAACCGAACACCAGCGTGTTCTCGGCCACCCCGGACTGGAAGTCGAGGTTCACAGATTGCGGTGTCTTGGTTTTGGTCGTGCCGGTGAACGTCACGCCCGGAATGTCGGGCAAAGACTCAACCGTCGTGAATTCATGCTCAACCTCTGATTGGTAGGTCAGAGCAATACGTGCGGCGATGTCCGGGATTTCATAGGCGGCACCGGCAACCCAGCCAAACGCGCCATCCTGTTCGACTACAACGTTGTAGCCATCCAGGTCCAGACCCGGGGTGGCGGGGCTGTTGTAGGCTGCGCCCTGCAAGCTGATTTCGCCATCAACCTGCTGCCAACGCACACCACCATGAACGCTGAAGTTGTTGTCGAACTTGTAGCGCAGAATGCCGGTGAACGACTCCGAATTCGAAATCGCTTCTGTGCCGCCCAGCAGGAAAGATCCCGGAGTGGTCGGGTCCGCATTTGCGACAGGGTAGCTCACGTCAGAGCCCCAGGGTTGTTCGTAGATCAGCGAGAATGACAGTTGATCGTTCAGGTCCATTTTCAGGCCCGAGGCGAGTTGGTTGAAACCAAGGCCCACGTCACCGGTCGGTGTTTCGGCCGGGTTCAACGAAGCAACATCATTGCCCGTGATTTCGGGGTCCGCGCGCCCCATTGAGAATTCGGCATAGTTGCCGTCTTCAAAGATAATACCAATTGGCTGGCCTGTGCGGTCCAGTCCACCTGCAGCCGCGGCGCCTGCAGTTACAGTTAGTACGGCTATGCCGCTCACCATTGAGCGCATGGCGTGTCCTCCCGATTTCGTTTTTCTTGCTTTTGGAGAATGTCCCATTTGCAAGTCCCGCCTTTGTTCTAATCGAAGCAAGGGCCTACCGGTCAATCATTGACCGCACGTAAAGAGGGCTTGCATACCCGGTTGTATCACTTATGTGACGTAACGTTCTGTGTCGACAAGTTGATATAGTTCCCTGCGAAAATCAAAATCGCGCCGATTATTACCCAGATATCAATGGGTTCGCCGTACAAGGCTAGCCCGACCGCCGCGATCGCCGGCAAGCGTACAAAGTCCAGCGGGGCAACCACGGTTGCCGGCACCAGCGACAACGCGTTTGTCAGGCAAAAATGCGCCATCAATCCGGCACATCCGATCAGCAAAAGCCATGGCGCGGTTTCCAGCGTTGGCAGCGCAATGTCCCCGTCAATGCCGGCGCAGACCACGCCAAAAACAGATTGCATCACCGTCAGGTAAAACAGGATGCAACCAATTGAATGATCCCGGGTCAGACGTTTGGTGAACATGATA
>CAWUIW010000256.1:0-4821 GCA_963922515.1 uncultured Rhodobacterales bacterium
GTTAACCCTTGTTTGATAGCCCCCTGTCCGAGTTCCGGGCGCGCCCGGTGCACGGATTTTGCGAAAGGGAATGCGATGAACAAGGCAGTCACGGACGGCTTGGTTTTCATGCCGACGCCATTTGAAGACGGGCTGGATATTTGGTCCAGCGGCAACGGTACACCGGGATCTGATACTTACGAAAACGCGACAAACGCTGCCTTTGTCCCGGCAGATCAGGACTTTGCCGGATGTCTTGAGTTGCAGAAAACCCAAAATACGCAAAAACTGAGATACATGGTGCAGACGCCCATTCTTCCCGGGTGCTATTTGCAAATCAAAGCACGCGTGAAGGCGCTGAGTGGCAATTTGCCCACCGTGCGTATTGCTGGTTATGCCTTGAACAGCGGTGGAGGCCACGTTTCAAACGTAACTGAAACCGGGTCGTCCACAACCCTGACGTCCTATGGTTCGGTTGTCGAGATCAGCGCCATTGTCGGAACAGGCAACCGCGGCGGCGTGGACATGGTCTGGGGAACCGAGGCCTCGCATGGTCACTTTGGGCTCGATTTGACAGGCTCGAATGGTGGGATTGTCCGGATCGATGACATTGAAATCGCGGACGTTTCCAATTTCTTTTTGCAAGACGTATTGAGTTCGGTTGACGTGCGTGACTATGGCGCCGTGGGAGATGGCACAACGGACGATAGTGCCGCTTTCGAAGCCGCGGATGCCGCCGCCAACGGCCGAACGGTTTTGGTACCCGAAGGCACGTTCTACCTTGCGTCAACGGTCACGATCGGCAACCCGGTTCGGTTTGAAGGCACGATCAGCATGCCGGTCGACGCAATGTTGCTTCTGACCAAAAGTTTCGATTTGCCAACTTACGCGGATGCCTTTGATGACGAAGAACTGGCGTTCAAAAAGGCCTTTCAAGCGCTGCTGAACAATGCCGACCATGAATCGCTGGATATGGGCGGGCGGAAAATTCGCATCGATGCACCGATTGACATGCAGGCGGCGGTTCCCAACAAGACCAGCTATCAGACCCGACGCATCGTTCGGAATGGGCAGATCGAAGCCAGCAGCAACGCTTCGTTCGACACGGTTACCGACACAGCGCAAGCCACCTACCCCACCCATGCTTCCCGCCCTCTGACCAACGTGATCAATGTCGCCAACATTCCGGTCGGTGCCCTTGTCGAAGGCAATGGCGTCGGGCGCGAAGTCTATGTGCGCAGCAAAGACGTGGCCAACCAGGAAATCACGTTGAATTTGCCGCTTTATGACGCGGAAGGCACACAGAACTTCACCTTCAAACGCTTTCAGTACTTGCTGGATTTCAGTGGGTTTTCCAAGCTCAGCAAGTTTGGCCTCAGCAACATAGAGTTTCAATGCAATGGCCATTGCAGCGGCATCATGCTGGCCCCCAGCGGCTTGACGTTTTCGGTCAAGGACTGTTTCGTGTCCCGCCCCAAGGATCGCGGGATCACCTCTATTGGCGGTGGGTGCCAGGGCATGATCTTGGATCGGTGCCAATTTTTGTCGACCGAAGACTCCATCGATGTCAGCGATCGCGTCAGCATCGCTGTGAACGCCAATGCAAACGATGTGAAACTGCGCAGCAACCGCGCGACGCGGTTTCGCCACTTTGCAGTCTTGGCGGGGGCAAACAGCATCATAAGCGGCAATCACTTCTTCCAGGGTGACAGTGTGTCGGCGGGGGTTCGCACGGCTGGGCTTGTGATGACAGCGACCCATTGCAGCACGAATTTCACTGCAAACTACGTCGACAATTGCTTTTTGGAGTGGTCGAACGAGCATGATCCGGCCCCCGAGTTCAACAGCGAGTTTTCCTTCAGCGCGCTCAGCATTAGCGACAACGTTTTCTTGTCTGGCGATGTGGCACCTTGGTTCAGCTACATCGTGGTCAAACCGCATGGTGCCGGACATTTCCTTGCCGGTGTCAACGTAACAGGCAACAAGTTCCGCAGTATCAACGGTTCAATTGACCGTGCGGAAAGAGTGGATACCAGCTTTGCCGATCTCGACTTTGGTCGGTTCAAGCATGTATTCTTTGACGGCAACTCCTTCCACTCTGTGGATGCGCAAGTATCAAACCCATACCGTATTCACCACGAGCAAACGTCTACTGCCAGCACGTGGACACTGGACACTGGAGGAGAATTGCCATTTGGGGCCCGCATTCGGAATGTGGATGCGGTCACAGCCACATCCGCGCTCAAGAATGCCAGCAACGTCACGCGCTACCGAGTGCCGTATGCCCTGACCGAGCAGGGCACAAATCAGGATCAGATTAAGTTGGTCTGGGAAGAAGCACTGAGAGGTAATGTGACAGCGGTTGTTCGGATTGACGACTAAGCCAAGCCTAAGTCTTTGGGAGACAGCACAAATGCTTTGCCAAAACCGCCGTTGAGGTATCCGGTCGTTACGTCAAACCGGGCAAAATGAAAGTCGCCAAAGCCAATGTACAGTTTGGCCTTTGGATGGTCGCGCAGATAATGCGCGGCCATTTCGGCATATTGGGGCACATCGTGGTCAATAAAAGCAACGGTCGCTTGCAGGGTCAGCCGCGGATACGTCAGCGGATCGCCCTTGGTTCCCGGATCTCCAATCAAAACAGAGCAGGTTGGGTTGAGCCTCAAAGCGCGCGTATGGTGTGACAAATCCGAAATCAGCGTGATCGGTCGACCGACGGGATCAAGCCCGAATGCGATGCGCGATACCGTAGGCGCGCCATCGTCAACCACTGCCACAGCAGCGTGTTTCGCCTGTGTCATCAGGCTGCGCGCCAGACTGCGCGCTTCGTCATCAGTAGGGCGGATTGGGTCCGTTGCCATGGGGTAGTTTTGCAGCATCACCACTGGCGCGGCAACCTTCTGCATTTAGCCATTGCAGAGAAAGCTGGTCCAGTTAAGCTGCACTGCAGCAAAATTGCGATTTGGGGGCGTTTTGGGACAGGTCATAACCATCGCACAACAAAAAGGTGGCGCTGGCAAAACCACGCTGGCCGTGAACCTGGCTGTTGCGTTTGCGCAGGCTGGTAAGTCCGTTGCCCTGATGGATACGGACCCGCAGGGCAGCGCAGGGCGCTGGTTCATGACCCGGCTCGAACACAGGGACCCACCCGATATCAATTTTTCCACGGCTTCCGCATGGGGGGTGACCTACGAGGTCCGAAAGCTGGCGGATACCCATGACATCGTGATCATCGACACCCCGCCCAAGGCGGACAGCGATTTGCGGCCCGCTTTGCGCGCGGCGGATCTGGTGCTGATCCCGGTGGCGACGTCGCATGTTGATCTTTGGGCGGTCGAGGTTGTGTTGTATCTGGCCGAGCGGGCCGCAAAGCCGTCGATGATTGTGATGACACGCGCGCGCCCCGGCACACGGTTGGCAGCCGATGTCGCGGAAAAAGCGTCAGAATTGACAGCGATACTGGCAGAAGCCCCGCTGGCGAACCGTGTTGTCTATGCCGAAACACTGGGGCAGGGGAAAGCCGCGCTCGAGGGGCCAAAAGGACCGGCACATGCCGAAGTGCTGAAGCTGGTCGAGGAAATCGAGACCGTCCTCTCTGGGGTGTGATAAGCTAGGTCCACCGTAAGACGGAGGAGCCAATGCCGACAATCTCGCCCGACAACACAAGCCAGACCGTGATCACCACGTTTGAGATGACGCCCGGCACCTGCCAAGACCTGCTGGACGCGCTCAAGAATGCGTACGACCATTTCATCAGCAAGCAGCCCGGTTTCATCGCAGCGGGCCTTCACGTGAACGATGCCCAGACGCGTATTGCAAACTACTCTCAATGGGCACGGCGAGAAGACTTTTTGGCCATGCTGCGCAGCGATGAAATGCGGGCAAGGAACCGAGACATAAACCAGATGTGTAGAAGTTTTGAGCCGGTAATGTACGAGGTGGCCGCAACTTTCGATTAGGGGTCTTGCAGTGCGCGCGCGGGCTCATAAATCAATTGTCACATCCAGGAGGAACGCGCATGAAATGCCCCATTGATGGGACACAATTGGTTATGTCTGAACGCAGCGGAGTGGAAATCGACTACTGCCCATCCTGTCGAGGGGTTTGGCTGGATCGAGGCGAACTTGACAAGATCATAGAGCGCAATGCCGCGTCTGCTCCGCCTCCACCACCGCAACCGCGTCAGGAGCGCTACGAAGAGCCACGCCGCAAAAAGCGGGCGTCAAGCTTCCTCGACGACCTGTTTGATTTCTAGACCGTTGCGCCTTTTGCCCGAAAACGTCCAATCCTATCCGCGTCCGCCGCTGATCGAACCGGTGGCGCAACGCCTGCGTGTGGAGTTGGATGGCGCCGTGGTGGCTGACACGGATGCTGGTTGGCGCATCTGCGAAACGCATCACGCACCGACCTACTATATTCCGCAGGCCGATGTTGTGGCAGAACTTGTTCCGGTTCCAGGGCGCAGCTTCTGCGAATGGAAGGGCACCGCAAGCTACTGGACGATTGTTCAAGGATCGGCGCGGGCCGAGCGCGCGGCATGGAGCTATGCCAACCCGTCCAACCGCTACGCGGCGATCACGGATCATCTGGCGTTCTATGCCGGACTAATGGGCGCGTGCTTTGTCGGCGTCGAAAAGGTCATCCCGCAGCCCGGTGATTTCTACGGGGGCTGGACGACATCCAACCTGACCGGCCAGATCAAAGGTGCGCCCGGCACGCGGCACTGGTAGATTTTGGTTGTCACTGCTGCAGGAGCCTTTGACTATGGCCTTGTCATTTCTGGTTTTTCTTGGCTCCGTCCGTGAAAGCGCGCCGCCCCGCCCGGCCCGGTTGGGCGCCCGC
>CAWUIW010000257.1:0-4818 GCA_963922515.1 uncultured Rhodobacterales bacterium
GCCCGAACCCGCTGCGATGGAACGTGGGCGCAAGATGTTCGCTGGCCAGGCCGACTTTCTCAAAGGTGTGGTCGCCATGTCTGGGCTGCCAACGCCTGACCGGGTAGAAGTATGCTTCGCCGGGCGTTCAAATGTTGGAAAGTCGTCCTTGATCAATGCCCTGACGGGCCGGAAGGGACTTGCAAGGGCGTCCAATACGCCCGGCCGCACACAGGAAATCAACTTCTTCACGCTAGGCAACCCGCTCTACCTCGTCGATCTGCCGGGGTATGGGTATGCCAATGCGCCGGTTGCGGTGAAAGAGAAATGGCAAAAGCTGCTTAAGCAATACCTGAGCGGGCGTCAGTCCCTGCGTCGGGCCTTCGTCTTGATCGATGCACGGCACGGCATAAAGGCGGTTGATGAAGAAATCCTTGGTCTTCTGGACAGCAGTGCTGTGACATTTCAGTGTGTCCTGACAAAGGCCGACAAGGTCAAGGCGGCGGACCGTGAGAAGGTCTTGTCACAGGTGCGAGTTGCGCTGACCAAGCACCCAGCCGCGTACCCCGAGTTGGTTCTGACGTCTTCCGAAAAAGGTGACGGGCTTGCCACGCTGCGAAGCATTATCGCAGGGCTGGAATAAGCTTGCGCCATATCGGCGCTTGGCACATAAGCGCCGGTCAAAAGGACCGCTGGATGAAAACGCAAGACATGAACCGGAATTGGATCGCCACAGCAGAAACCCTGTCCCGCGCCCTACCGTACTTGCAGCGGTATGATGACGCGATTGTCGTGGTCAAACTTGGTGGTCATGCCATGGGCAGTGACGACGCCATGGAAAGCTTTGCGCGTGATATCGTCCTGCTGCAACAAGTCGGCGTAAACCCTGTCATCGTTCACGGCGGCGGTCCGATGATCAATGCCATGCTGGACCGGCTTGCCATTACGTCGGATTTCGTCGACGGCAAAAGGGTAACGGATGCGGCCACTATGGAAGTTGTGGAAATGGTGCTGTCGGGCGTCGTGAACAAGCGGATTGTACAGGCGATCAATGCGCAGGGCGGAAAGGCCGTGGGGTTGTCAGGCAAGGATGCAAACCTGATGATCTGCACCACCGCCGATGAACGGCTGGGCTTCGTCGGTCATCCAACTGAAATGGACCCCAGCTTGCTGCATACCTTGTTTGCAAACGACATGATCCCGGTCATCGCGCCACTTGGGGGCGGAAAGTCGGGCGAAACCTTCAACGTGAACGGCGATACGGCGGCTGGCGCCTATGCCGCCGCGCTGAAAGCCGACCGGCTGTTGCTGCTGACGGACGTGTCCGGCGTCAAGAGCGCAGATGGCGCTGTTCTGACAGAACTCAAGGCCGAACAAATTCGCCAACTCACCCGCGACGGAGTGATTGCCGGGGGTATGATCCCTAAAACCGAAACGGCGTTGCATGCCATCGAAGGTGGGGTGCGCGCTGTGGTCATTCTGGATGGACGCGCCCCAAATGCGGTTTTGCTGGAACTTTTTACAGAACACGGGGCCGGATCACTGATCCGACCGGACTGACGCAGACGTGACCTTTGGGCACCTTGCGGTTCAGGTTTCCCCGCATAGTGTCCCTCTCATGGAGAATGAAGCGCTGATCCGCCTTAGTGTGTTTTTGATACTGTTCGCCCTGTTGGCAGCGGCAGAGGCTTTCGTGCCGCGCCGCGTGCGCTCTGAACCTCGCGCGCGCCGCTGGATCACCAATTGGTCGATCACGATTTCAAACACCATTTTACTGCGTCTCATGGCGTTTGCACTGCCGGCCTTGGCGGTCGGGGCTGCCATTGATGCGGCCAATCTAAACGTTGGCCTGTTCCATCTTTTGAACTGGCCCGGTTGGATCGAAGTCATTTTGGCAATCCTGATCCTCGATTTTGCAATTTGGGCGCAACACCTGATCACGCACAAGGTACCCATACTTTGGCGCCTACATCGCGTGCACCATGCCGACAGGGATATGGATGTAACGACCGCCATTCGGTTCCATCCCGTGGAAATCGCATTGTCGATGGGACTGAAGATCGGCCTTGTCTACCTTTTGGGCCCGGCGGCTTTGGCAGTAATTTTGTTTGAGATCATTCTTAATGGCACGGCCATGTTCAATCATGCAAACATCAGGCTGCCAATATGGCTGGATGCAATGGTGCGAACCGTCCTTGTAACGCCCGATATGCATCGTGTGCACCATTCGGACAGACGCGAAGAACACGACAGCAATTATGGGTTCGCGCTGTCAATCTGGGACCGGATGATGGGAACATACATTGCACAGCCGGCCGCCGGGCATGACGACATGACGACTGGGCTGCAATGGCAAGACGACAAGCCGAGCCGTTTGTGGTGGTCACTTAGACTGCCTTTTGTACAAAAATGACATTGCACTGGTTGGAACAGCAGCTGGCAGACCATGGCTTGTTCGTCATGGGCACTTGTGCTGCTGGTGCACCCGATCACGGTAAAACCCGCGTATTGATTGGCGCGGATCGAGATTTCTGGCGACATTTTTCCGAAGGCCCAGAGGCACGTGACGGAGCCGCCGACCCGGTAGATCGCTGGTCCAAGCGCGTGATCGGACATGTCGCACGGGCTTTGAACGCAACAACTGACTATCCATCAGATGGCCCGCCCTACCCGCCGTTCATTGGCTGGGCGTTGAAATCAGGGCGGTTCCACCAAAGCCCTGTCGGGATGATGATCCATGACACGGCGGGGCTCATGATTTCACTGCGAGGCGCCCTTACCCTAGCGTTGGAACATGGCGCGCCGTTCAGGGCCGTGCCGTCTCCTTGTGACTCATGTCGTGATCAACCGTGCCGTACAGCGTGCCCAGTTGAGGCGTTGTCCGAAAATGACGGTTACAATGTTGCAGCCTGCCATGCATATCTTGATAAACCAGAGGGCCGGTCTTGTATGGCATTCGGATGCGCAGCACGCCGTGCCTGCCCGGTGAGTGCAACTTTTGATCGACCGGCCGCACAGTCAGCATTTCATATGAAAGCATTTCATCCATCATGAGCCTAACGCTAATTCTGATGCGCCATGCCAAGTCCAGTTGGGAAAGCCCCGGGCTGAACGATCATGAGCGCCCACTGAACCCGCGCGGCCAAAAATCAGCCGCTGCCTTGGGCGATTGGATGCGCGATTGTGGTCTGGTGCCCGACCAATGCTTGGTGTCGACAGCTGTGCGAACGCAAGAAACATTTGCAAGACTCTGCCTTGGTCCGTCCGCCGAGCCGGTCAGCGCCTTGTACCACGCCAGCCCGGAAACGATGTTGCGTGTCTTGCGGCAAGCCACCGGCAAGACGGTTTTGATGGTCGGCCACAATCCCGGCATATCGATATTTGCACAACTCCTGATCCAACGTTGGCCAGAGCACGAACGGTTTGGCGATTTTCCGACCGGCGCCACACTGGTGGCCCGGTTCGACAGCTCAAGCTGGCAGGATGTGGCGCTGCAAACCGGCGATGTTATCGATTTTGTCATTCCGCGCGAATTGCTGGCGCAATGAAAAAGGCCGGGCAAAACCCGGCCTTTTCGTTGATTCAGACTAGGATCAGTGCCCCAGGATTTGGCTGAGAAACAGCTGCGTCCGCGGGCTTTGCGGATTGTTGAAGAACGCTTCTGGCTCGTTCTGCTCCACGATCTGACCCGCGTCCATAAAGATCACACGATTGGCCACCTGTCGGGCAAATCCCATTTCGTGTGTCACACACAGCATGGTCATGCCTTCTTCAGCCAGCTCGATCATGGTGTCGAGCACTTCCTTGATCATTTCGGGGTCAAGAGCTGACGTCGGTTCGTCGAACAGCATGATGCGCGGACGCATGCACAGCGATCGCGCGATTGCCACACGCTGTTGCTGACCACCTGACAACTGGCCGGGATACTTCAGTGCCTGATCTGGGATCTTCACCTTTTCCAGAAAGTGCATCGCCGTTTCCTCGGCTTCTTTCTTGGGTGTCTTGCGAACCCAGATCGGGGCGAGCGTGCAGTTTTCCAAAATGGTCAAGTGCGGGAACAGGTTGAAGTGCTGGAAACACATCCCGACTTCCGAGCGGATCTTGTCAATGTTCTTGAGGTCCGAAGACAAGAGCGTCCCGTCGACGGTGATGCTGCCTTGCTGGTGTTCCTCCAGTGCGTTGATACAGCGGATCAGCGTTGACTTGCCCGAGCCCGAAGGCCCACAGATCACGATGCGTTCGCCTTGGAACACAGTGAGGTTGATATCGCGCAGAACGTGGAACGAACCGTACCACTTGTTCATGTTGTCGATGGTGATCGCGACCTCGTCCGAGACCTTCATTTGTGCGGTTTCAGCCATGTGCCGGCCTCCTTATCGATGATCGGTTGCGAGCCGGCGCTCCAACCATTGTGAGTATTGCGAAATGCCGTAGCAAACGACGAAGAACAAAAGAGCGGCAAAGCCCAAAAGCTCCCAGTAGACGCCGTTCCACTCGGTCGAAGCAAGGATTGGCCCGCGGATCATGCCCACTAGGTCGAACATCGAAATGACCGATACCAGTGTGGTGTCTTTGAAAAGACCCACCGCAACGTTAACGATCCCGGGGATAGAGATCTTCAACGCTTGCGGAAGAATGATCAGGCGCATGGCCTGTGGGTAGTCGAGCCCAAGGCTGTCCGCCGCTTCGTACTGTCCGCGCGGAAGTGCGGCCAACCCACCCCGGATCACCTCGGCGATATAGGCCGAGGAGAACATTGTAATCATGATGACCACACGCAGGAACAGGTCCACCGTGCTTTCCGGTGGGAAGAAGTAGGCCAGCATCACCGAAGCCACA
>CAWUIW010000258.1:0-4811 GCA_963922515.1 uncultured Rhodobacterales bacterium
TGCCACCAAAGTTGAACCAGCCACCCCGCGCTTCGCCTTCCACACGTCGGCTGGTGCCCACGACCAGTTCGCTTACCACAAGCCGTTCCGTGACCAACACAACTTCGCCGCCAAGTTCGCGATAGCGTGTAATGTCGTCCCGGCACTTGCGACCCAGCGCTTCTGCAATCACGGATGCGCCATCTTCAGTCAATCGCTCTGTCACGACGTTGCCGGTATCGAGGTCAAAGCGATAATCCCCACCTGCCCCGATGTTCAAAAGCCGAACGAGCGCCTTGAACTCTATGTCCAGTCGGCCTGATGCAGTGACGCGGCGCTCGATCGAACGCCGCCAAAGCTCACGCTCCACATGGTTGGTTGTCACATCAACCAACGCCTTGGTTTTTCGAAAATCGTTCGTGCACATCTTGAAGTATGGCACATCGTCAATCGTCTCAAAGCGCGCGGAGGACCGGGCCGGACGTTTCGCAAAGTACAGGTGGCCCACTTGTGGACCAGGATAATAATGTGATCGCTCCATGCCCTGCGGCATCGGAATTGTTTGAGCCGTAAGTGGCCCCGCCAACAGAAGCCCAGCAACAGCCCAAAGAACCTTAATCCACATCTTTAGCTCCAAAAAAAATGCAAACTCAATCAGTCAACAGACACAACCCAAAGGAGTCTTGCCGGGCAAGTCACGTTCGTCAACTTAAGTGTAGTGAAAGTGCGTGTGCATCACATAGTTTTTGGCGGGGCCAGCAACCGCCCAAAGGCTGTCCCAAGCCGGAAACTTCGAAAAATCATAAGCGACGTCGTACGTATCAGGAGCGCAGAAATGCCGGTCCTCCGGCTTTGGATCACTCAACCGAATAATATGAAAGGGACGCTCATCGACAAAGAACACCGCAATCCCGGCGTCCGTAGCGCGCCAAAGATACGCCCGTTCCGCCTTCAACGGGGCCTGGCCCGGCACAAACAAAGTCAGGTGCTCTTGGTAGAGCAATCCTGCTTCATCAGCGACGATGTTGGCGGTCCCCTCTGCGGTCATGGTGCGCCCGGCTCGCCGATCCTTTATGCTGCGCTGCACGGACCAGCGGCCCCGGAAGTCATCCAGCTCGATCACTCGCTGTAGCGTCCGTCCGTGACGTCGCCCGATGCCCCGATGAACCGGATCACATCGCCCGACCGGGCCATGTCGTAGCACGCCCAAAGGTCCGAAGGCGGCCACATACTGCAATACTGGTCCCCCCGCACGCCCCAATAGCCCCAACTGTCTTCGCCTGCATTGTAGAGCGTGCGACCAGAGGCGCGAAAATCCTGCCACGCCCCGCTTTGATAGGTCAGTTTTTTGTTCGTCAAGGCTGCTTGAACCTGCGGGCCAGTCATCGGTTCAAAGGCCATCGCTGAAACCGGCCAAACCAGGATCATCCCCAACATCCAGCGCATGCGTCCAACCCTCACCTTGTGATGCCTGAACCCGCAGTTTATGACGCGCCCGACGGCAGACACAACGCACAAAGGTGACCCAGATGATCCCCCGCTATTCCCGCCCCGACATGGTCGCCATCTGGTCCCCTGAAACCAAATTCCGCATCTGGTACGAGATCGAGGCCCATGCCTGTGATGCCATGGCTGATCTGGGCGTCATCCCCCGCGAAAACGCAGACGCGGTATGGCAGGCCAAGGATGTGGAATTTGACGTCGCCCGCATTGATGAAATCGAGGCGGTGACAAAACATGACGTCATCGCGTTTTTGACCCATCTGGCCGAAATCATTGGCAATGATGAGGCGCGCTTTGTGCATCAGGGCATGACCTCGTCCGACGTGCTCGACACCACGTTCAACGTTCAACTGACGCGCGCGGCCGATATCCTGATCGCGGATCTTGAAGGGTTGCTCACCGCGCTGAAGCGTCGCGCGTACGAACACAAGTTCACCGTCCGCATCGGTCGGTCGCACGGCATCCATGCGGAACCCACCACCATGGGGCTGACCTTTGCCCGGTTCTATGCCGAGATGGACCGCAACCTCAGCCGGATGCGCGATGCGCGGGCCGAGATTGCCACTGGCGCAATATCTGGCGCCGTCGGCACCTTCGCCAATATCGACCCCGCGGTTGAAGAGCATGTCTGCGACAAACTGGGTCTGGTCCCCGAACCGATTAGCACTCAGGTGATCCCGCGTGACCGGCACGCCGCCTTCTTTGCCACGCTGGGTGTGATCGCATCGTCCATCGAGAACATAGCGGTTGAGATCCGCCATATGCAGCGCACCGAGGTACTGGAGGCCGAAGAGTTCTTTTCCGCGGGCCAAAAAGGGTCGTCCGCGATGCCGCATAAGCGCAACCCGGTCTTGACCGAGAACCTGACCGGCCTTGCCCGCCTCGTGCGCATGGCCGTCGTACCGGCGATGGAAAACGTGGCGCTATGGCATGAACGCGACATCTCGCACAGTTCGGTTGAACGCAATATCGGCCCCGACGCCACCGTGACGCTGGATTTCGCACTGGCCCGCCTGACATCGGTCGTAGACAAGCTGGTTGTCTACCCCGACAACATGTTGGCCAACATGAATAAATTTCGCGGTCTTGTGATGTCACAGCGCGTTTTGCTGGCACTTACCCAAGCCGGTGTCAGCCGCGAAGACGCCTATCGGCTCGTCCAACGCAACGCGATGAAGGTCTGGGAAGAGGGCAAGGATTTCCGCGAGGAACTCCTCGCCGACGCGGATGTCCGCGCGGCCTTGTCCGAGGAGGAGATCAACGAAAAGTTCGACCTTGGCTATCACACCAAACATGTCGACACGATCTTTAACCGGGTGTTTGGCGGCAGCTGAGTTGGCTTAGGCCGCACCGCCCGACACAGATGTACTCAAACCTGCAATCCACGGAGTCACCGCGCATGTATGTTGGCAGGATCGTTAGTGTGGGCCGAACAAAGACAGGTCAGATTGCCCTTGGTTACCGCGTATCCAGCCGATCGTTCCCGAACCGCGTTGCACAGCAATTTGGGTCATCATTCCATATCGTACCAAAGGCAGGCACTCCGGATGCCGTGTCAGACAGCCCGTATATTGCATACGAGTGTTTGGTCTGGGACGAAAAGCACGTGGTGGTCAGCAATGGAACACACACCCGGCCCATATTCGAGCGGCTCAGAGTCAGCAGCTCGGTCAGGGATGCCATCATCTCGGTGCTTGTTGGACTGGATCGGGAGTTTGACGCACATGACACACCGCGCATCTGCGGTGTGGTTGACATCGGAGAAGACCGTCTTTGGCTGGGTTCAATCACGGCCGATGCCATTTCGGTGCAACCAGTCGACGTAGCAGCTGGTCAGTGCCGCTACATCAGTACGTACGAATTTCCACTGGTAGATGCAGAGCAAATTGATCCGGAATTCAACGTCGAGAGCGCCTCAAGCATCAGCACGCACATGATCGGTGGATCTGTTTTTGGCGGGTTTAACCGCCCGGTCTGCGCGGTGGGCGCAGTCGTCACACCGGCAGGTGTCGAAGCGCATACCATGGGGCCGGTTTAGGGGTCCCTTCAGTGGTACGTCCGGGGCTCTCCACCACAGCCTACGGCGGCGTGACCGTCAGACTTTGACCACCCGGCAAGACAGACCCAATGATCCGGGCGCCGACTCTTCAAAGCCGAATTGCCGGCTTATGGTTTACTGCGCGCTTGAGAACTCGCTCAGAGTCACTTCCATCGCGCTCTATAGACGCCGCGACGCCGTCCGATCGGCCTGTCATGGTAGGAGACCGCGCCCCTGACGCTCGGATTTTGCTCGCCTCTATGGGCATAACCTCTGAACGCGCAAAACCTTTTGAGCCTGAGGCTGAACCGGACCGAGGACGGTTTATTGGGGCTTGTTAGACACAGGCCAGGTCAACAACTCCAGCCGGGGCACTTCTTCTTGCCGCTCAGTCCGAAAAATGCGGTGTAGTAAGCGAGATTAATGAAAGATTGAGATCCAGATTTCCTGTGACAACAGAGTGTGCGCAGGTTCCGCTGTCCTTTGGCACATCGAGGGCACCAAAACAGAGGTAAAAGCAGTTATGAACAAACATACTAAACTTCATATGGAATCCGCATTCACAGATTTTGTAAACCCTATGGGCCCCGGCAAAATGCTGGAAGTTGGATCCAAGAGCGCGCGACTTGGCCACCGCCCCTTGTTCGAAAAAAATGGTTGGACGGCAACCGGAATTGACCTCAAACAAGGCCCGAACGTCGATGTGGTCTTGGAAGACCCATTTAGCTTTCCCTTTGAAAACGGTTATTTTGACGTAATAATTTCGGACGCAATGCTGGAGCACAACAGTATGTTTTGGATCAGCTTTATGGAAATGGCGCGTGTTCTAAGAATTGGCGGACTCATGATTCACATTACCCCATCCCGCGGGCCTGAACACCGCGCGCCTCAAGATTGCTGGCGGTTTTACCGCGATGGCATGAAGGCGGCTGGCGAATGGTGCGGCATGGAAATGCTGCGGACAAGCACCGATTGGTTGTCATCCGATCTGGATTTCCGGGCAATAAAACTACCAAAGACCGTCAGGCGTATGCGTCGCGAAGCGGTGTTTCTCGACACGACATGGGGCCATACCGTGGGCGTATTCAAAAAAGCAACCGAAACCCATGATTGCTTAGGCGCTGGATACATCAAGCGGTTGGCCAAGCTCTATGAAGAAATGCCGATCGAGGCCAAGGCAACGCGGTCGGCCTAACGGATCCAAAGATCGTCACAAGGCAGAGTTGCGTTTTTAAAGGCGCAAGTTAGGGGAATTTGACTGGAAGGCGACACGCACAGGACATGAACGCAG
>CAWUIW010000259.1:0-4795 GCA_963922515.1 uncultured Rhodobacterales bacterium
CCGCGTTTTCAGACAAGGTTTGCGTGGACGAGGCTCGCCTTTTCATGGGGGAATGGGCCGCGGCGTTCGGTCGTCAGGAAGCGACCCATTCGGGCACTTTCATGGGCGTGGCACCAACCGGCAAGCGGATTGAAATCCGCTACATGGATTTTTGGAAAGTGGAAGACGGCAAGATCACGGACAACTGGGTCATGGTCGACTTTCCGCATGTTTTGGCGCAGCTCGGTGTCGATGTATTCGGCGGCGAGGGCTGGGAGGCATTTGATCGGGGAGAAAAGGCGCCACCCCGACCTGATGAGCAATAAAGGATGACGGGATATGAGCATAGAGTATCTCAAGCGCGGCAAGTCCGAAGGTGAACGCGCCGAGGATGATGCAAAAACGCGTGCGATTGTTGAAGCAACGCTAAAAGACATCGAGGCGCGCGGCGACGCTGCGGTGCGCGAGTTGAGCGAAGAGTTCGACAACTACACGCCGGCCGCGTTTCGCCTGTCGCAAGATGAAATCGACGCGCTCATCGGCGAACTCAGCGACCGGGAACTGGCAGACATCCGGTTTGCCCAAGAGCAGGTGCGCAATTTCGCGCAGGCCCAGCGGGACACCATGCTGGATCTGGAGGTGGAAACACTGCCGGGCGTTATCTTGGGTCACAAGAACATCCCGGTGCAGTCCGTCGGATGTTACGTCCCTGGCGGTAAATTCCCAATGGTCGCCTCGGCCCATATGTCGGTCGCAACGGCCTCGGTTGCCGGCGTGCCTCGGATCATTGCGTGCACGCCGCCATGGCAAGGCAAGCCAAACCCGGCCGTTATCGCGGCCATGCATCTGGGCGGTGCACACGAAATTTACGTGCTGGGCGGAATTCAGGCCGTTGGTGCCATGGCGGTTGGCACTGAAACCATTGATCCCGTTCATATGCTGGTCGGCCCCGGCAACGCCTTTGTGGCTGAAGCCAAGCGCCAGCTTTACGGCCGTGTCGGCATTGATCTGTTTGCGGGCCCAACCGAAACAATGGTAATTGCCGACGAAACGGTTGATGGCGAAATGTGTGCGACCGATCTGCTGGGGCAAGCAGAACATGGTTACAACTCGCCAGCCGTCATGGTCACCAATTCACGCAGGCTGGCCGAGGACACGTTGGCCGAGATCGACCGCATTTTGACCATACTGCCCACGGCCGACACGGCGTCGGTCAGCTGGGAAGAATATGGCGAGGTCATCCTGTGCGAGACCTATGAAGAGATGCTGGATGTCGCCAATGACATTGCCTCTGAACATGTCCAAGTGATGACCGATCGAGATGATTGGTTCCTCGAACACATGCACAGCTACGGGGCGTTGTTTTTGGGGCCGCGCACCAACGTGTCCAACGGCGACAAGGTGATCGGCACGAACCATACGCTGCCCACGAAAAAGGCCGGGCGCTATACGGGCGGATTGTGGGTCGGAAAATTCCTTAAAACACACTCTTACCAAAGGGTCCTGACAGACGAAGCCGCAACGCTGGTCGGCGAGTACGGATCGCGCCTGTGCATGCTCGAAGGGTTCGTCGGGCATGCCGAGCAATGCAACGTAAGGGTCCGCCGCTATGGCGGGATAAATGTGCCATATGGCGAGGGCGCCCCTTATCGCGAAGCGGCCGAATAGGACAAACCTCATGACACAAAACCAGGCCAACAAAGCGGCAGTCCAAGCATTTTGGGCGGCGATGGATGCGGCTGCGCCGGACGAAATGGGCCCCGTACTGGCGCGGTACCTGCCCGATGAGTTCGTGTTCAAGGGCCCCGAGCCAATTGGCACGCTGACCGGCCCGGACGAGCTGGCCGCAGCGCTGTGGCAGCCGCTAAAATCCGCCATCCCCAACATGCGCCGACAAACGCACCTGTTTTGCGGCGGCCAGTCGATCGATCACGTTGGCGAGGCCGCAAAAGATGCATTTTGGGTGTGTGGAACCGGATATCTGACGGGCGTTCAGACCGGCTCTTTCCTTGGCACTCCGGGCGTGAACCAACAGGTGCGCATTCGCTGGGGCGAGTTCATCCGGTTCGACGGGGATACAATGGTCGAGGCACAGGTGATCCTGGATTTCGTCGACTGGTTCGACCAGATTGGCCTGCCAGCCTTGCCCAAGCCCCGTGGGGCGTTGCACGTATACCCGGCTCCTACGGCCTATGACGGGATATTGACCGCGCAGCAAGATACCGAAGAGACAGCTGAAACCCTGCGCATCGGGCACGACTTCATCTACGGCGGCCTCAACGCGTTTGATGAAAACGATTTATCAAGCATGGGAATGGCCAAGTACTTCCACCCCAACGTGAAATGGTATGGCCCCGGAGGCATCGGCGCATGTCTGTCGCTGACAGAGTTTGAAACGCTCCACCAGCAGCCTTGGCTTGTCGCTTTCCCCGACCGTAAGGTGCTTGGGCTCGAAAGCCTGTTCGCCGAAGGGCGTATACTCGCCGGGTCCGGGGTGGCAGGGGTGCGTGCCACGCACACAGGCCCCTATCTGGGCGAGGCGCCCACGCAAGCGGTTTTAGACGTATCGGGTTTGGATTTCTGGGTGCGCAGCGGCGACGTGTTCACCGAGAATTGGGTGTTCGTGGATATGGTGCACCTGTTCCAGCAAATGGGTCGGGATCTGTTCGCGCGTATGGCGCAACAACGAGATGCAAAAGGATTGCGCGCATGACTGATGTGCAAACCGCCAACAAGGCCCTGATCGCGCCCCTTCGGGCGGCGATGTACGATTACGATCCGGTCCATGTCTTGAAGGCGCTCGATAGCATATGCGCTCCCGACGCGCTCTTTCGTTTGTGTGAGCCCTTTGGAGACAGTGTCGGGGCAGAGGCCTTTTTGAAAAATGCCTTTGCCGACCTGTTCGTGGCGTGGCCGGATTTGGAGCGGCGCGATTACATCGTGATGGCGGGCCCAGATGATCATGGTCATGAATGGGTGGGCTGTGGCGGATACTACACTGGCACGTTTCTGGCCCCCTGGCTGGATATTCCGCCCACAGGACATCAGGTCACGATGCGATTCCACGAGTTCTTTCGCGTGGTCGACGGCAAGGTTGTCGAGTTTCAGGCGCTTTGGGATATCCCCGAAGTAATGATGCAGGCCAACGCCTGGCCCTTGTCACCATCCCTCGGCCGCGAATGGCATGTGCCCGGCCCGGCCACATGCGACGGTCTTGTACCGGGGCCCTATGACGCTGCGGCCGGTGAAGCGACGAAGACCACGATCGTCGAAATGCTGAACCATCTCAAAAAGCACCCGTCCCAAGGTGGACCTGAGGTTATGGAGATGCCGCGCTTTTGGCACGAACGTATGTCGTGGTACGGCCCGTCAGGCATTGGCACCGGCCGCGGCATCGCCGGCTTCCGAAACTGGCACCAGATCCCGTTTTTGACTGCCATGCCAGACCGCGGGCAGTACGTGGACGAGATCACCTACCACTTCTTTGGCGACGGCGAGTATGCCGCGGTCACAGGTTGGCCCAACATGATCCAGACCATCACACATGACGGATGGTTGGGCATTGCGCCCGCGGGACAGCGGATCACCATGCGCAGCTTGGATTTCTGGCGTCTTGAAAACGGCCGCATTCGCGAAAACTGGGTTCTGGTCGATCTGCTGGATGCCTATAAACAGCTGGGCGTTGATGTGTTCGCACGGCTGCGCGCGTTTAACAAAGCCCGCAACATGGGCCCGATCACCATTCCAGAATGGGGGGGTGTATGACAGAATTACCCAAACCACCATCGTTCCGGCTGGACGGGAAAACGGTTCTCGTGACTGGCGCGTCGTCGGGTATCGGGCAGGGTTGCGCCGTAGCTATGGCCGATGCTGGGGCGCATGTGGTGTGCGCCGCTCGGGGGGCGGACCGACTGGACGCCTCGGTATCTGCGATGCAGGCCAAGGGTTATTCGGCAGAAGCCTTGGTGGTTGATCAGAACGATCTTGCGGCGCTCGAAGCCGCTATGGAAGGCCGCGTTTTCGACGCTGTGGTCAACTCGGCGGGAACCGCACACCCCGCGCCCGCGTTGGAGATCACGCCAGAAGACTTTGATCGCGTCATGTCGATCAATCTGCGGTCCGCATATTTCTTGTCGGTTTTTGCGGCACGCGCATTGCAAAAGGCGTCCATGCCTGGGTCCATCATCCACATCTCTAGCCAGATGGGTCATGTCGGCGGCATTGATCGTACGGTCTATTGTGCGTCCAAGTTCGGGGTCGAAGGCATGATCAAAGCCATGGCTGTCGAGTGGGGTCCGCTTGGTATCCGCATCAATTCGGTGGCTCCGACCTTTATCCGTACACCCCTAACGGAAGTGACTTTTGACAATCCCGAGCGGGTCGCTTGGATCGAAGAGAAGATCAAGCTGGGCCGGGTGGGCGAAGTGCAGGACATCATGGGAGCGGTGCTTTACCTTGCGACCGAAGCGGGGGCTTTGGTCACCGGCACTTCCTTGCTCGTTGACGGTGGGTGGACAGCCGACTGATGGTGGACAAGGTCACATCCCTGCAAGTGGCCGCACGGGCCGGCGTCAGCCAATCGGCTGTCAGTCGCGTGTTCACGCCGGGTGCGTCCGTGTCCGCAAAAACTGCCGAAAAGGTGCGCGCCGCTGCGCGCGAGCTTGGATATCGCCCGAATGTGCTGGCGCGGTCCCTGATCACCGGGAAAAGCCGCATCATCGGTCTCGTCGTCGCGTATCTTGAAAACTACTTTTACCCTGAAGCGCTTGAGAAACTGTCTAACGCCCTGCAGGAGCGCGGGTATCACGTGTTGATA
>CAWUIW010000260.1:0-4735 GCA_963922515.1 uncultured Rhodobacterales bacterium
CAGCGGCACGCGGGCGCCCCGGTCAGCTTGCTACACACGCTCAATGATCTTCTCCCCAAAGAGGCCTTGCGGACGGAACACGAGGAAAATCAGCGCCAGCACGTAGGCAAACCAGTTTTCCGTGGCGCCGCCCAGCATCGGTCCGAAAATGAACTCGAACAGCTTTTCGCCGACGCCGATGATTAGGCCGCCAACAATGGCGCCCGGGATCGATGTAAACCCGCCCAGCATCAGCACCGGCAAGGCTTTCAACGCAATCAGGGACAAAGAGAACTGAACGCCCGACTTCGTGCCCCACATGATCCCGGCGACCAACGCAACAAAGCCCGCGACCGACCAAACCATGACCCATATGAAGTTCAGCGACACACCGACAGACAACGCGGCCTGGTGATCATCCGCCACTGCCCGCATTGCCCGGCCTTCCTTGGTGTACTGGCTGAAGACCACCAACGCTCCGACCAACAAGGCCGCAATAACCGTCGCCACAATATCCAAGTTATCGATAAAGAACCCATAGCCGAACCAGCCAAAGGTTGTTTCATCAATGGCGATATTGATGCCCTGCGGCAATCCTACATCCAGCTTGCGGATCTCGGATCCCCACATCAGGTCGCTGACGCCTTCCAGGAAGTAGGCCAGGCCAATGGTCGCCATGAACAGGATGATCGGTTCCTGGTTCACAAGGTGACGCATCACGAACCGCTGCACACACCACGCCAGCCCCACCATGACCACAACCGTCAAAAGTATCGCGATCAACGCCGGAACTTGCCACCCAAAATAGTGGATATGCGTGCCGAAGATCGCGTTGATCAGGTGGCTGAACGGCACCTGGCCTTCCATGATCCCCACCAGCGTCATCGCCGCAAAAAGCGCCATGACCCCTTGGGCATAATTGAAGATACCCGAGGCCTTGAAGATCAAGACAAACCCCAACGCCACCAGCGCGTAAAGCACTCCGGCCATCAGGCCGTTCAGCGTGACCTCCATCGCGAAAAGCAATTGATCAGGCATTCCATCCCTCCTGCAGGCTCGAAATCATCGCGGTGTCCCCCATCACGCTTTCTCCGGCAAGGTCGCGAACACCCGGTAAATCGTGAACTGTGCCTCACGCACCCAGATCGCGCGGGCATGCACGTGGTATCCACAGGCTTCACAAAAGCCATCATACGATATCCGCACATCACCACCCGCCAACATTTCAGTCGACATCTCGGTGAACGGGCTGTCGGCACGCTCCAACCAATAGGCCATAAAGGCTTCGACTTCTGCCAAGTCCTCGTCGAAAACGTTGATCCCGCAAGAGGCGCCTGCATCCAGGTCCACGAGAACGACGTTTTCATCGGGTCCGTACCACACCGTCCCAGATTGCCCGTACAGATGTGGCACAGCCGACATCACCGGCATTTCGCGCAAATCCTTGGTGCTTACCTCTTCACGCAATAAAATCGGTGCGAGGCAACGACCCGCAAAGAACTGCGACTTCGGGGTTTTTTCCAAATCCGATATCGGAAAAGCTTGGGCCGCCAATGGCCCTAGTGCGGCCAATCCCAGCCATACCAACACGGCCAGCCGATCAATCATGGCTCACCCCTAGGTACGCGTCGATGACCTGCTGATTGCTGCGCACTTCGTCAGGCGTGCCGTCTCCAATTTTTTTGCCGTAATCCATCACGACCACCCGGTCGCTCAGGTCCATCACAACGCCCATGTCATGCTCGATCAGGGCTATCGTGGTGCCAAACTCGTCATTCACGTCCAGGATAAAGCGACTCATGTCCTCTTTCTCCTCTACGTTCATCCCCGCCATCGGTTCGTCCAGCAGCAGCAGTTTCGGCTCCGCAGCCAATGCCCGTGCCAATTCCACACGTTTCTTCAAACCATAGGGCAACCGCGCAACCGGCGTTTTCCTGATGTGCTGGATTTCGAGGAAATCAATGACCTTTTCCGCGATCTCGCGGTTTGCCACTTCTTCGTCCTCGGCGCCGGTCCATTTCCAGATCGCCTGAGCAAACAGGCCCTTTTTCATATGCGTCAGCCGTCCGGTCATGACATTGTCCAGCACCGTCATCCCTTCGAACAGCGCGATGTTCTGAAATGTCCGTGCGATCCCTTGCTGGGCCACCTGATACGGCTTCACAGGGGGGCGGGGTTTGCCGCGGAACCAAACCTCCCCTTCTTGCGGGACATAAAACCCGGAAATCACGTTCAACATCGACGACTTGCCTGCGCCGTTGGGCCCGATGATTGCGCGTATCTCGCCTTCGCGAATGTCAAAAGAGATATCCTTGATGGCCACCACACCGCCGAACCGCAGCGTGATGTTTTTCATTTCCATCACAACGCCGCCGATCTTTCGGCCATCAGCGGTGGTATAGCCTTCAGTCTGGTCAAGCACGGGGAAGCCTCTCTTCTCGTTGTGTTGTCCCAACCCCTAGGGACGGCGGGAGGGGCGATGGCCACAGGCCGAGCGTCAAGCGTCCGGCCCTCATTCCGCTGCCATCCTCTGTGCGACGGCATTCACATCTGCTGAACGCACCTCCAAAGTCGCAGAGATCGAACCTTTGCGCCCGTCTTCATAGGTGACCTCGGTGGTCGTCGCGACTTGCGAGGATCCGTCATACAACGCTGTGATGATGTCGCCGTATTTTTCCTCAATGATCCGGCGGCGCACCTTGCGGGTTCGCGTCAGTTCACCATCATCCGCATCCAATTCCTTATGCAGTACGACGAAGCGGTGAATCTGGCAGCCAGACAGCATTTCGTCTTCAGAAACAGAGCGGTTCACTTCTTCCACATGGGCTTGAATCGCGCCCATGACCTGTGAGTGTCCGGCCAGTTCTTGATAGGAAGAATACGCGATGTTGTTGCGTTCGGCCCAATTGCCCACCGCGGTCAGGTCAATGTTGATAAAGGCCGTACACTCTTCGCGTCCGTTGCCGAACACCACAGCTTCCAGAATGTTGGGAAAGAACTTCAGCTTGTTCTCAACATACTTGGGCGCGAACAAGCTACCATTAGCCATTTTGCCGACATCCTTGGCCCGGTCGATGATGCGCAAGTGACCGCTGTCGGGTTCAATGAAACCGGCGTCACCCGTGGCAACCCAACCTTCGGCATCTTTCGTGCCAGCGGTGCTTTCGGGGTTCTTATAGTACTCTTGGAAAACGCCAGGCGACCGGTAGAACACCTCGCCGCTATCCGCGATTTTCAGTTCGACGCCTGGTGACGGGATACCGACCGTGTCGGACCGCACTTCTCCATCCGGCTGCGCCGTGATGAAAACGGTCGCTTCGGTCTGGCCGTAGAGTTGCTTCAGATTGATCCCAAGAGCGCGGTAAAAATCGAAAATCTCGGGGCCAATGGCCTCACCTGCCGTATACCCGACCCGGACGCGAGTGAAGCCCAGCGTGTTCTTCAACGGGCCATAAATCATGAGTTCGCCCAGCGCATATTTCAGCCTGTCGATCAAACTCACCGGCTTGCCGTCGAGCATGGCCGGCCCAACGTCCCGGGCATGGTCCATGAAAACCTTGAACAACCACTGTTTCAATTTGCCCGCGTCTTCCATGCGGATCATCACATTGGTCAGCTGCGTTTCAAACACGCGGGGCGGCGCGAAATAATAGGTTGGGCCGATCTCACGCAGATCGGTCATCATCGTATCGGCACTTTCGGGGCAGTTCACACAAAAACCTGTCCAATACGCTTGACCAATCGAAAAGATGAAGTCGCCCACCCACGCCATTGGCAGGTATGCCAGAACATCGTCTTCTTTCCTAAGAACATCGAACTCGGACGACGCCTTGGCCGTTTCAATGACATTTTGATTGGACAGAACCACGCCCTTTGGTTTGCCCGTCGTCCCCGAGGTGTACAGCATGACGCATGTGCTGTCGGCATTCAGCGCCGAACGGCGCCGATCCAATTCGCTGATCAATTCGTCATATGCGGCGCGCCCCTGATCCTGTACGTGCGAATACTGGTGTAAGGTCGTGTGATCGTATTTTCTCAGCCCGCGCGGATCCAGGTAGATCAGTTGTTCGAACTGGTGCAAATCCTCTTGCACCTCGATGACTTTGTCGACTTGTTCCTGGTCTCCCACGATGACAAACCGCGCCCCACAATGGCCGAGCACGTAGGCCATCTCTTCGGCAACCGCGTCCTGATAGAGTGGGACTGGTACAGCACCCACCGACTGCGCCGCCACCATTGACCAGTACAGATATGGCCGGTTGCGACCAACGATCGCGATGAAGTCGCCCTCATTGACGCCCAGATTGATCAGTCCAAGGGCCAGCGCCTCGATTTGCTTTTCCGTTTCGGCCCACGTCCAGCTTTGCCATATGCCGAACTCTTTTTCGCGATAGGCAGGGCTATCGCCGAACTCCGTCGCGTTGCGGTGAAGCAGCGCAGGAACAGAAACGAGCGCCCCAGCGCCCGACTGCGTTTGTGCCAAACTTAGTCCTCCCGGTTCCGGTGTGTGCCGGATGTGCTCCTGCTGATGCCACAGAGCCTTTGTTGCGCTGACGATGGCCGCCAAGTCTTTCGCCAAGTTTTCGCAAATCTAACGAATTGTAACAGCGCTCAGGGGGCGAGTTTGCCTGCGTCGGCCGCGCCCAGATGTTGGGTCAAAGCGACCCCGCTTTGGCCTGTCTCCCGCATGGCTCGCAGCAGAAAAATCAGACGTTCGACTGCCTCCTCGTGTGACAGCCCGCCGTCCCTGATATTC
>CAWUIW010000261.1:0-4720 GCA_963922515.1 uncultured Rhodobacterales bacterium
GTAGAGGGCGCCGGCGATGTTGTAGAAGTCAGCGGCAGCCGGTTTCAGCGCATGTTCGATGGCACGTTGGTTCCTGAACACGGCTACTATGGTGCGTGGATGACACGCTTGATCGCGCAGTTGAACGGGCATCACGAACCGCAAGAAGAACGCGTGTTCTTTCATGTGATGGATCATATTGAAGGAGGTTTCATTCTGGAACTGGGCGCGTTCTGGGGCTTTTATACTGCGGCCTTCTTGCGCCGGTTTCCCGGGAAATCTGACGCATTTCTGGTCGAACCCGCGGTTCTGAATGCGGCGGTCGGGCTTGAAACCCTGCGCGTGAACGGGCTGAAGGCGTGCATGCAGCTTGGCTATTTTGGGACCGCCCACAGAAATCTGAACGACCAGAAAATATCGGACGATCTGGCCTTTTCGCCCACCAAGTTCGACGTGTGCGACTTTTTTGAGAGAGAGCAGCTTTCCGAGATCACGATTTTTCATGCAGACGTACAGGGCGGCGAACGGCGTTTGCTGGAGGAAATCGAAACGCTCTTGCGTCAGCGCGCAATCAAGTACCTGTTCATATCCACCCATGGCCCCAAGACCCATGTCAGCGTTTTGAACGCGATCAAAAAGGTTGGCTACTTCCTGATTGCCGAACACGACAATCTGGAGAGCTTTTCCTTTGACGGTTTGGTGGTTGCTCGGTCACCGGACGTCACCGATGTTGGCTTTGTCGACCTGCCGTTGCGTACAACCTCAGTGGACACAGCGCCCGATCCAGTGGGCCAAACACCTTCGACGATATCCGACAAAGTGCTGGTCATTAAAAACTCCGGGGAAGGATTTTGGGCCAACATAGAACATGCCGTCTGGCACTTGGTTCTGGCCGAGGCGCTTGAAAGAAAACCAATCATTCATTGGGGATCGGGCGGGTTTTATGCCAGAGCCGGCTATGAAGCGTTTCAGTTGTACTTCGAACCACTCAATGAGCTGCGTATCAGCGATTTAGCCGGAGGCACTTTCTACCCCGATTACTGGACATCCCAGAACATTGAAAAACAACTGCCAATTACCGGAGAGGTATCACACCTGCTTACGCAGCGGCACGCGTGGTTAAAGCAAATGACCAAGGACGCACCGGATGCAACTGAATTCCGACTGGATGTGGTGAACGCCCTTGCCACGCGGCCAGAGGCAACATCGATCGTTGCCATGAACTACGCGCATCTCGAAGAGTTCAGAGAGCTTTTGCCTGAAGATTCCGAGTACAAATCAATGCACGCGGACGATGTGCGCCGCGCTGTGTTCCGAAAGTACTTCCGACTGAATGAAACTGTCTCGCAAGAAATAGCCAAAAGACGATCCGCGATCATTCCAAGCGGTGTCAAAGTGGCAGCGGTTCATGCGCGCGCAACGGACAAACAGCACAAGGAATCGATGAACCCGATCATGAACGAAATGATCATGGAAGAGGCCGAACGCTGGTTGGCGGAAAACAACGGCAAACTCTTTGTCATGACGGAATCGAACTTGGAATTGCAAAAGTTTCTGGATCGATTTGGGGATCAGGTTGTGATGCAGAACTGCTTCCGGTCCGACGCAGCATTGACGCCGAATTTCCGTCACCCGGAAGCGGAAGGTTTTGAAAGTGGCATGTCGATCCTGACCGATACCTACATCGCAGCCTCTTGCAACTACTTCATCGGATACTCCAAATCCAACGTCGTCAGCTATGTCGCAGCCATTTCCGACCTGCCGGCCGACAAAATACATCTCGTGGACCTGGAATACAGAGCCGTCTGAAAGGTAAACAGCGACCTTTGCGCAGCCATCACACGGCCCTTTGACCAATAGAAACGGCAGCCTTTACGGATCGTGTAATCTGAAGCCGTCGCGGCCGAGTACACCAACAGGATAAGTACAAACGTGCCGCCCACACCTTGCAACACAGATCGGCGAACAAGCGGCAGTCCTAGTTTATTGGTCGGAGTGAGAGGATTCGAACCTCCGGCCCCTGCCTCTCGAAGGCGAATGGACAGTGGCCTTGAGGTCAAAACCCAATATTTTGTAGGACTTCAAATCAGTTGAGATCGCTTCAGATCGTTTGAAACGTTGCGGTATTGTTGCGGATTAAGCGGGGCGCCCGCTTTAGTACCTAGCCTTGAAAAAACTGTTAGATGTCCGCTGGAAGCCCTGAGCCTACAAAGGACAGCGGCAAAAAGACTACCATAGCGCTGGGTCGTCGAAGGCGGCCACGCAGCGAGACGGCCCGAGGAGAGGCGTAACGGGTTCCTCAGTGAGGGATTGGGCAATCCAGCCATGCGGCTGCCCGAGCGGTTGCGGCGCGGGCAGGTTGGCCTCTGAGACGGGCATAAACCCGACGCGGCCATAGAATTCCGGATCGCCGTAGGTGACCGCGATGTCCACACCTTCCTGCCGAAGTTCTTCGAGGCCGCAGGAGATCAAACGTTGCCCTATGCGCTTGCCCTGATGTTCGATGGCCACTGCCACGGGCGCCATCATAAAGACTGTGCGGAGATCGCCTTCGTAGGTGAGCCGCGTGAAGAAGATGCCGCCAAGGAGCGCACCGTCCTCCCATGCCGTGACCACGCGCATGTCATCGGCGGGCGTCTTGGTGATCAGGCGGCGTGCGAGATCGCCGATCAGCGCGCCTTCTTCCGGGCCTTCCGAAGCGGTGAAGGTCGCCTTGAACAGGTTGGCGATCGCCTCAGCGTGGGGCTCGTAGTCTGTTATGTAGTTCATCGTCATATCTCCTCCGGCGGGTGCAAGCCAATCGATGCGCAATGCAATATCTGAAAAGTCCGCATAGCGGGCATTGGCGCGTTAGTGCGAATGATCTTTTCTAAGACTGTCGTCGCCTCGTTTCATTGCGGGGAGGCAGGGCTCAAAAACGGCCATTGTCGGTGCTGGCCCTGCATGCTGATAGCCTGTAAAATACTGATTTTATTGAAATTTGGTCGGAGTGGCGAGATTCGAACTCACGACCCCTGCCTCCCGAAGACAGTGCTCTACCAGGCTGAGCTACACTCCGATCCAAGTCATGTGGAATACTGGGTCTGTGATTTTTTGGCAAGGCCCGGGCCGCCAAAACATGGTGGGTCCTTCAAAACTGGTGTAGGCCCCGAAAAACGCGCAATCAGAAAGCATCGCAGGTATGGATCGATACGTCTTGGCCCGACCGATGGGCGGCTTCAACGACATGATGTGCCAGCTCGAAATCGTTTGGCGGTACTGCCGTAAGTTCAACAGGACCATGGTGATCGATACGCGCGGGTCGGGCATGCTGGATGACCTGTTGGGCTACTATCAGATTAAACCATGCCGCGACGTGCGGATGATGGGTGTGTCCGACACCGGATGGGACATTCGCTGCGAAAACAATGAAATTCTAGGACGCAGCGGCGATGGGGCACCCCTGTTCGAGCGGCAGTGGTTTCAGCCACACGGTTTTGATCTGACACAGGATCATCCGGATCAAGTTCTGGTGCATCCCAAACATGGCGGCGGGGATCTTGGGATCTTTTTTATGCAGCGCTTGATCCCGAGGGAATTCGTGAAGGCACATTTGCGCGCAGCAATAGCCCCGCTGGGCGGCGACTATTTGGGCGTTCATATACGCAACACCGATTACAGCACCGATTATGTCTCTGCGTTCGCTGCGATGGCTCACAAGATCCCGGGTCGAACTGTTGTGGTGTGCTCAGACGACAGCCGCGCGATCGCCTATTTCCAGGACACCTATGGTCACCAGTGCACGATGCGGACCACATCGGATATGTCCAACACGCATGGCAAGCCATTGCACTACGACACCTCACGTATCGCGCGCCACTCGAACCTTGCGATGTTGACCGATCTTTACGCGCTGGCCATGGGCGGACGTATGTGCATGGTCGACACTGCCAATACCAAAAGATCCGGTTTCGCTGTTTTGGCGGCGCACGTGCTCAGGCGTGTCTATCCATTGGACCACGATAGGGCTTTCGAATTGGGACCGCGCCCCCCGAACTACCTGGCATCGGTGAAAGCGGGGATCTGGACCCGCGTGTTCCGGGTGCGCGATGTCTCGCGTGGCGGGGTCACACGGCATCTCTGCCACCCCACGTACGAATAGCCGACCATAGCATCAATCGCCGCGTTCGCGCCGCCGCAAGCTGCGAAGCATTGGGCCGATGCGCAGGAACGTGCCGGTTTCGATGCGTGTCTTGGTTTCCAGAACCGGCGCGTTGTCAGACGCGTTGGGCGTCCCTTCCCGCAAGACGATGTAGATCCCGCTGGCAATGATGATCGCAGCACCGATCCCGGTGGCAAGGTCCGGCGACTCGTCAAAGAACATCAGACCGTAAAGCGTGGCCCACAAGATCTGTGAATATTGCATCGGCGCGACAATGGCCGCTTCGCCAAAGCGGTAGGCCGAGATGATGAACAGCATCGCCGCAAAAGCCATCACCGACATGAGCGCCAGAAGCCCCAGATCAGGCAAGGACATGGGTTGGTACACGAACGGAAGTGCCGCCCCCATCACCGCCACGTTTGCCAGCATGGGGTACAGCATCAGCACGTCACTGCGTTCCTCTTTGCCAATCTTGCGCACGATGATCGAAGCCAAGGCACCGCCCACGGCCGCCACAAGGGCCGCCGCATGGCCAAGGCCCAACGCGTTTGCACCGGGGCGCAGAACCACCAGAACCCCCTCCAAGCCAACGATCACCGC
>CAWUIW010000262.1:0-4664 GCA_963922515.1 uncultured Rhodobacterales bacterium
CCGCCTGGCTGCGGCCGAGGGGCAAATTGCATCGGCCGAAGCGGCTGCCGTAAAGGAAGTGCGGGATCAGGCCATTACGGTGGCCGTCGAAGTCGCCCGCGACCTGATGTCGAAGCAGCTGACTGCCGCTGATGGCAACAAGCTGATCGATGCGGCCATCGCCGATGTGGACGCCAAACTGCACTGATCCGACCAAGCTATTGCAAATCAAAACCCGGGCCCTATCGCCCGGGTTTTTTTTGTGCTTGATGCCGAACAAGGGCACAGATCAAAGTCGGCCAAATTTGTATCGGACATACCGCACCCAAGAACGCATATGGGAGCGCTTCATGTTTGACGATCAGACTTCGACCCGCACAATCAGCCATCCTTCGGGCCGCAACTCGGACGCTTTTATCGCGGTTCGCGACCTGTCCTTATGGTACGGAGAAAAACAGGCCCTTAACGCGGTCAGCTTCGATCTGTACCCGTCGGAAATCCTGGCGTTCATTGGACCGTCCGGATGCGGAAAATCCACGGCTTTGAAATGCCTCAACCGGATGCATGACGGCACGCGCGGCATCCGGATCGAAGGTCGGGTCGAGATTGAAGGCCAGGACATTCATGCCCCCGAAATAGATCCGCCCGTGCATCGCCGGCGGTTTGGCTGGGTGGCGCAAAAACCAAATCCGTTTCCCACGTCGGTCTACGAAAACGTGGCCTATCCGGCGCGCATTCACGGGCTGACGAACGGCCGGTCCGAACTGGACAACCATGTCGAAACCTGCCTGCGACGCGCTACACTTTGGGACGAGGTGAAGGACCACCTGCACAGCAAAAATGGCACTGACCTGTCGGGTGGTCAGCAACAACGCCTATGCATCGCTCGTGCTCTGTCGACCATGCCCGACGTATTGCTGATGGATGAGCCGACCGGATCGATCGATCCGATTGCGACCAGCAAAATCGAAGAGCTGATGCTGGATCTTCGGGCCGATCACAGCGTGGTCGTCATAACTCACTCGATGATGGAAGCGCGCCGTATTGCCGACCGCGTGGCCTATTTTCATATGGGCCGCTTGCTAGAGATCGGCCCGAACAACATCATTTTTGGTCAAGCGCAAACCGCGGAGTGTCGTGCCTTTGTGGAGGGGCGATTTGGCTAGCGACAGGTGATCAGTCTGCGACGCGCAGCCATATCGCGGTGGCGTCGTCGCTGATCTTGAAACGCGGAAACTTCAGGCAGGCGGCGTCGGCCCGTTCGATGCGTCGAAGATCGTCATATAGCGCTGCCAAACCTTCGGCCCGCATCTTGGCCACAAACCCTGCTTCATCATGGGCTTGATAGGCCGCAATCAGGTCTGACACGCCGTCGGACATCAAGATGATGTCGTCACCCGGGTTTACGGCGCGTGATGCATAGGATGTACCGCGGGATGAGGCGACGGGGTCTGGCGTCAGAACCGTTCGATCCGGCGCTGCCCGTTGCGCGCGACGATCCGCCAGAATATCCGGACGGCTAAGCGCCGCGGCCCCGGTTCCAGCGCCAAGCGCCAGAGCATCGGCTATTTCGGCGGTAGGGTTGGGCACCGGTGTACACCACGCATAGGTGTCCGCTGACGCCCACAAAACCGAGCAATCCGCCGCCCAAGCAATGTCCATCCGCCCCCCGATCAACTGCACGGCTGCAAAGGCGGCATTCGGCAGCTCCCACGCCGCCTCGGCTGGGCGGTGCTGGTCTGCTTCGAACCGTGCCGCCACATGGTTGAACACCTTTTGGCACGTTTCCTTTAGGTCTGCGCCACGATGTAGAAAGAAGCCGGTGTTAGCAGCTGATGCGAGCCAAGCCGCCCCGGTTTCAGATCCGAGAAGCCCCGAAGGCCCTAAATCAGTCGCCCCGTCGACCACCCACGCGTGATGCGCACTGGTCCCTGCGCGATCGTCGTTGGCTTTGCCGATCGTTCCATTCAAGCTAAGCGTTTGCATCAATTCAAAGAACATGAATCATCCGTCTTGCATGGTGCCCTTGGGATAACAGCCACAGGCAAGGCATCCGACCCAAAAAAGCTGGGTGCGGTTCACTTAGCGAGAGGATTGCTCATGCTGTAGACGCAGCTGCGCAATCGCTTCATTTGTTTCTGCTTTCTTCTGATCCGCGAGTCGCTGTTCGACGAACGTCAAATGCGCCTCGACGGCGGCGCGAGCCGCTTGAGTGTCGCGTTCCTGAATGGCCACGTTTATTGCGCGATGTTGTTCCAGAAGCGTGTCGCGCGTTGTGCGTTGCTGGAACATGACCTGACGGTTGTAAAAGACACCGGCCTGCAAAAGATCGAACATCGATCGCATCATGTGCAGCATGACCACGTTGTGGCTGGCCTCGATAATCGAAAGGTGAAACTGGGCGTCCAGAGTGGATTCTTCAGCTGGGTTCCGTTTGGTATGCGCGGCTTCCATCTTGTCGTAGATCGCCTGGATCACCTTTAGATCACTATCAGACGCAAACCGGGTCGCCCGTTCCGCGGCGAGGGCCTCTAGATCACGCCGAAATCCGATATAGTCAAAGACGGCGTCGTCATGTGTTGCGAACAAGCGGATCAAAGCAGGCGAAAACGCAGACCCCAGAACGTCGGCTACAAAAATACCGGACCCCGCCTTGGCCGTTAACAACCCTTGCGATTGCAGCTCAGCGACAGCGTCCCGCAAAGAAGGGCGGGATACGCCCAGCCGGTCGGACAGCTCTCGTTCCGAAGGCAGCCGATCGCCGGGCCGCAAAATCCCGCGCAAGATCAGCAACTCGATCTGCCGCACGACCGAGGTGGAAAGCTTTTCTGGTTGAACCTTTTGAAACGGCATCGAAACTCCGACATGCGTGGCGTGACCATAGGTATAGGTGCGGCCTGCGGCAAGCCAACGTCGCACATGGTTTCTTAACCTTGAGGATCCAATCTGACCGCCATGTCAAAGGCAGGTTTGATCGTTTTATGTTTGGGATTGGCGGCTTGTGGTCAACAGTTTGGGTATTTTGCAGGCCAGCCCGTTACTCGGATATCGGTGGACGGCAGTGTCTTTGACGTGCGGGTTCACGACCGGTTGGCAGAAGCCGTGCGTCGCAACCCCGAATACGCACCGCGCATGGGCCCTTTGCTACGCAAGGCCGAAATCGCAATGACCGCGGTCAGCGGGTGTCCGGTCGCCATGATTGGGGGCGATCAAGCGGTGTTCACAGGCATTCTGGAGTGTGAAGCCAAGGCCCAACTGATCGTTCTGCCCTTGGGCCCTTAACCGCCAACGCATGAATTGCGCCGTTCCAGGCATCAGACCTGATGTCCGCAATCAATATCTTGTGGATATCAGATGCATTGACGCCACATACGGCGGCGGTACCGTTGACACATTGGGGCGTCCGATGTCTGATATCGTTAAAGGGCAGCAATAGGCGCCAAAGGTGCGATTCTCGAAACTCAGGCTGACAGGCTTCAAAAGCTTCGTAGATCCGACCGATCTGATCATTGCAGACGGTTTGACAGGCGTGGTCGGGCCAAATGGGTGCGGTAAGTCCAATCTCTTGGAAGCGTTGCGCTGGGTGATGGGCGAAAATCGTCCAACCGCGATGCGTGGCGGCGGGATGGAAGATGTGATTTTTGCGGGCGCAGCCACCCGTCCCGCGCGCAATTTTGCCGAAGTCACCCTGTTGATCGACAATGATGATCGGCTGGCGCCCGCACAGTTCAATGACAGCGACCAACTGGAAATCGTCCGGCGCATCACCCGTGATGTCGGCAGCGCGTACAAGGCAAATGCTCGCGATGTCCGAGCCCGCGACGTGCAGATGTTGTTCGCTGATGCATCCACCGGGGCGCATTCACCCGCCTTGGTGCGACAAGGTCAGATCGCTGAATTAATCAACGCAAAGCCTAAGGCACGACGCCGCATTCTGGAAGAAGCCGCCGGCATCAGTGGCCTGTATCAACGGCGCCACGAAGCTGAGTTGAAGCTGAAAGGGGCCGAAACCAACTTGGCCCGTGTCGATGACGTGATCGAACAATTGGCGCAGCAACTGGCGCAGTTGGCGCGACAGGCGCGACAGGCAAAACGGTATCGTGAAATCGGTGAATTGCTGCGTCAGGCCGAAGGCATGCTGCTATATCGACGCTGGCGCGAGGCTGACGACATGCGGCTGGCTTTGGATGACGCTTTGCGCGACCGAGTGACCGAGGCTGCCACGGCGGAAACCGCCGCGCAAACGGCGATGGTGTGCCGTGCGGACGCTGAAACCGCGCTGCCGCCGCTGCGCGAAGAAGAAGCGATTGCGTCCGCCATATTGCAGCGCCTGGTAGTGCAGCGGGACACATTGCAATCCGAAGAGGCGCGGGCCCGGTCCACCATCGAAACGCTGACCAACCGCCTGGCGCAGCTGACGGCAGACATTGACCGCGAGGCCGGGTTGAACCGTGACGCCGTGGAGACAATCCAGCGGTTGGAGCATGATGCAACGCGATTGGCCAAAGCGAGCGAGGGGCACGAAGACCGCCTTGCAGATGCGGCCGCCAAGGCGCAAGACGCCGCGCAGGTTTTGCAAACGCGCGAAACGCATTTGGCCGAACGGACCGAGGATGTCGCCAGGCTTGCCGCGCGCCATCAGTCTGCGCAGCGTTTGGTGGCAGACAACCAAAAGACGCTGGAGC
>CAWUIW010000263.1:0-4634 GCA_963922515.1 uncultured Rhodobacterales bacterium
GACCCACGCATCGAAGTGACGGATGTCGAGGCCAGGCTTGGCACGCGGGTCACTGCAGACACCTTGGCGGCATTGTGCGCCATCTATCCCCAAGTGCGCTTTGTCTGGCTGATGGGAGCAGACAATCTTGCGCAGTTCCATCTTTGGCGCGACTGGCATTTCATAATGGACACCGTACCAGTTGGTGTTCTTGCGCGCCCCGGCGATCGGATCTCTGCCCGTATGTCGCCAGCGGCACGGCTCTACAAGCGCTATCGGATCAGCGGACAGGCCAGCCAGCTGCTGGCGCGGGCCGAGGCCCCGGCGTGGTGTTTCGTGAATGTCCCCCTGACGGATGAATCCTCGACCGCAATCCGTGCACAAGGGGCCTGGGGTTCAAAAGTGACGACCGCAGCAACAATGGTTTAACAGGCGCGGTATTGGACCCGGCGCACGGCATTGTGGGCACCAGTTGGCGGTCGATCGGTTGTCTGAAATTACCGACTGGGTTTTAGTGTCCGCATGACTTCTAAACAAACACGTAGACAGGTTCTGTCAGCTCTTGCGGCCTTCGGAGGTCTGGGTACGGCTGCCGTGGCCTCGGCCCCTACGACCGCGCCATTTCCAGCGGCGCGACCGGCCAATCTGGGGTGGCAACCCCCGCTCTATGAAAGGATTTTGGCGACCTCTGGGCTGTCGGGTGAAGTGTCGTTTGCCGTGGCGTCGGTCACAAGCGGACAGGTCTTGCAGGACCATCAGGCTGATTTGCGCTTGCCACCAGCCAGCGTCGCAAAAGCTCTGACGGCGCTCTACGCGCTCGACTCCCTCGGCGCCGAACATCGGTTTGTCACGCGGCTTCTGGCAACAGCGCCGATCGCAGATGGTGTGCTGGATGGCGATCTGATCCTGGCTGGAGGTGCGGACCCCACGTTGGATACAGATGACCTGGCCCAGATGGCTCTGGCTCTGAAACAGGCCGGATTGCGAGAAGTTCGGGGGCGCTTTGTTGTCTATGACGGACTTTTGCCTTTCTCCACAACCATCGATTTCGATCAGCCTGAACAGGTTGGTTACAGCCCGGCGGTGTCGGGCATCGCGCTGAACTTCAACCGTGTGCATTTCGAGTGGCAGCGCGATGTGGATGGCTACAAGGTCACGATGGATGCCAGAACCCAGCGCTATCGTCCGGACGTCGCGATGGCTCGGATGCGAATTGCGGAGCGAAGCTCGCCTATTTACACCTATGCCGACAAGGGCAATGTGGATGAATGGACCGTTGCGCGGCCCGCTTTGGGCGCGAAAGGCGCCCGCTGGTTACCGGTTCGCAAGCCGGGGCTTTATGCTGGTGACGTGTTTCGGACATTGGCGCGGTCAAACGGGATCATTCTGAAACCTGCGGAAACAACGCAGAATTTGCCGGCCGCTGATGCGCTGGTCCTGCACAACAGCGAGCCTCTGCGCGTGATCTTGCAAGGCATGTTGCGGTATTCAAACAACCTGACCGCCGAAATGGTGGGGATGGCGGCCAGCCGGTCCCGTGGAATGCCTGCCGGTTCGATACGGGGATCTGCACAAGTCATGAGCCGTTGGGCCGCGGCACGATACGGGATGGTGGGAACGTCGCTGGTTGATCACTCAGGTTTGGGGGGCGCCTCGCGCATGACCGCGCTTGATTTGACCCGCGCGCTGGTTCAGGTGCGCCAACGCGGCGTTTTGCGCCCGTTGCTGCGGTCCTTTCCACTTGTGGATGCGCAAGGACGCCCGATCAAGGATCATTTGGTCAAGGTGGATGCAAAGACCGGAACGTTGAACTTTGTGTCGGGCCTGGGCGGGTTCCTCACAACGGCGTCGGGCCAAGAGTTGGCGTTTGCGATTTTTGCAGCGGATGTTCCGCGTCGCGAAGCGTTGCCGCGGGCGCAAAGGGAAGGTCCAGAAGGTGGCCGCACATACGCCACGCGTGCGCGGCGCACGCAGCGTGCCTTGCTTGAACACTGGGGTGCTTTGGACGCCAGCTAGACGTCGCTTAGGTCACATGTCGCGCCCGCGCACCGCGCTCGATCGCCGCCGCATGCAGCCTGTCGATATCCAACTCGTACCGGATTTCTTCCAGCAGTCGCAGTTCGGGTTCGCGCAAGGTGCCGTCCGCCGCTGCCACATCGCAGGCCAAAGCATAGGCGGTTTCAAACAGTCTTTCCGGCAGGTTTTCACGGATCAAGCCGAAAAGCGCATCCAATCCATCCTCTTGCTCGAAAAGATCGAACGTGACTTGCGCCATGTTCTGCATCCGGTCGACATCGTAGTCTGCAAAGACGGGCAGCATGTTCACGGCAGACTGGATCTTGACCAGTTCGGCGGTGCGAATGTTCTCGTCTGACGCCGAGACAGCAATCATCAATGCCACAAGGCAGTCTTGCGCGCTCATAACATGAAGTTCGTCGTTGGCCGGCATGAGGATTCCTTTGCTACTCGCGCATGAGCGCAGAATATTGACGGCATCGGCCCTGCACAATAGGTAGCGGCGCATCGCCGCGCCGTTGGGGTGTGGCCGCTTTGGAGCACCGGACATGTCAAACATGCGCGACGCGGCAATGGACGTGAAAGCTTGGCCTTTCGAAGAGGCACGGCGGCTGCTGAAACGCTACGAAAAAGCGCCGCCTGAAAAAGGCTACGTGCTGTTTGAAACAGGGTATGGCCCGTCGGGTTTGCCGCATATCGGCACATTTGGTGAAGTCGCGCGTACGTCTATGGTGAGACGCGCCTTTGAAGAGCTTAGCGACATTCCGACCAAGCTTGTCTGTTTCTCGGACGATCTGGATGGCATGCGCAAAGTGCCCGGCAATGTCCCAAACCCGGAAATATTGCAACAACATCTCCAACGTCCATTGACGGATGTTCCAGACCCCTTTGGCACACACGAGAGTTTTGGCCACCACAACAACGCGATGTTGCGACGGTTCCTTGATACGTTTGGGTTCGAGTACGAGTTCATATCGGCCCGCGATTTTTACCAGTCAGGTCGCTTTGACGAGATCCTGCTGCGATGTGCCGAGAAATACGATGATCTGATGAAGATCATGCTGAAATCCCTGCGCGATGAGCGGCAGCAAAGCTATTCAATTTTCTTGCCGCTGCATCCCGAAAGCCGCCGGGTGATGTATGTACCCATGAAACATGTCGATGCCCGGGACGGTACGGTCACCTTTGATGATGAAACGGGGCGCGAATGGACCGTCCCTGTTACCGGCGGCCATGTGAAGCTGCAGTGGAAACCGGATTTCGGGGCCCGTTGGGCGGCGTTGGGCGTTGATTTCGAGATGTATGGCAAGGAACACGCCACCAACGAAAAGATCTATGACGCGATCTGTCGGACCCTGGGTGCCCGACCGCCCAACCATTTCAGTTACGAGCTGTTCCTGGATGACCAGGGACAGAAAATTTCGAAGTCGTCAGGCAATGGCGTCAGCATCGACGAATGGTTGACATATGCCGCAACGGAAAGCCTGTCATACTTCATGTATCAAAAGCCCAAGACGGCGAAACGAATGTTCTTCGATGTGATCCCAAAGGCGGTCGACGAATATCATCAGCAGCTGCGCGCCTATCCCGGGCAAGATGACAAAGCAAAACTGAATAACCCTGTATGGCACATTCACGGCGGAGACGTGCCGCAAAGCAATATGGTTGTGCCATTTGCAATGCTATTGAACCTGGCTTCGGTGTCGTCCGCCGAGGAAAAGGATCAGCTCTGGGGGTTCATTCAACGCTACGCGCCAGATGCATCCCCCGAAACACATCCGGATCTTGATCGTGGGGCCGAGTTCGCGCTGCGCTACTTCAACGACTTTGTAAAGCCAACACGAACGTATCGCGCGCCAAGTGCGCAGGAACGCGAGGCGCTTGAAGTTCTGCGTGGCGAACTTGCAGCGTATGACGGCCCTGTTGACGATGAAGCGTTGCAATCGGTGGTGTACGCCGTCGGCCGTGATCGTTTCGACCCACTCCGGGGCTGGTTCACGGCGCTTTACGAGGTTTTGCTTGGCGCAAGCCAGGGGCCGCGGTTCGGAGGGTTCATCGCGCTTTACGGCGTCGACGAGACGATCGCGCTGATTGACAAGGCCCTCGCCGGAAAGCTGGGCTGACCCACGCCTACGGCATGTCGTGATTTGACCCATGCGCCCCGGGGACTACCGTTTTTTTGACCAGATCCCGGAGGCCCCATGCGTTTTATCATTCTGTCGCTTTTCTTGACCCTTGGCTTTGCGACCATGTCGTCAGCACAGGACGAAGACATTCAGGCCACGATCACCGCGCAGATCGAAGCCTTTAAAATGGACGATTTTGACGAGGCCTTCACCTATGCCAGCCCGAACATCCAAGGCATCTTTGGCAACGCTGAAAACTTTGGAACGATGGTGCGCGGTGGGTACCCGATGGTCTGGCGTCCTGCCGAGGTGCGGTACCTGGATCTGCGTGATGTCGCCGGTTATCTTTGGCAGCGGGTCATGATCACCGATGCCTCGGGCACCGTTCACGTGTTGGATTACCAAATGGTAAAGCTCGAGAATGGTTGGAAAATCAACGGTGTACAGCTGCTTGATCAGTCAGCCGTAACTACCTGATAGCCACCACCGTTACGGTTGGCTCCAGCGCCCTTA
>CAWUIW010000264.1:0-4622 GCA_963922515.1 uncultured Rhodobacterales bacterium
CGGGCAGCGATGGTGCGGGGCATACACGTGGTTCCCGCGTCGCACGGGGCCGTGCAAGAGGATCGGCCCGGCGTCCTGAAACCCGAGGCTTTAGCCCGTCTCCACATGCCCGTGTTGCTTTTGCGGGGCTCAACATCACAAGAGATCATGCATGTGATCAACAATGGGCTTGCACGGCGTATCCCGCACGCCCTGAACCGCGTGGTCGAGGGCGCGGGGCACATGCTCCCGATCACCCACCCGGGCGAAACAGCCAACGAAATGCGCGCGGTGATGGCGCCTTAGTAGTGGGATAGAAACGCGTCGATTTTTTCTGCGTTCAGAGACCAATCGCAAACAAAACGGGCGGTGAGCAGTTCATCCGGGTCGTCCCCGTCCAGCGCGCCCGACCAAACATAGTACTTGGCCCCCGCATCATGCAGTCGCTGGTGAACGGCACGCGGGAAGTTGGCAAAGATCATGTTCGCGGCCGGTTCGTACAGGAATTCGGCGCCTTTGCTGCGCAACCCTTCTGCCAGACGGGCCGCATTGTCATTGGCCATTCGGGCCGAGCGCAACCAAAGGTCGTTGCGCAGGTAGCCGGCCATTTGGGCGGACAGGTACCGGTGTTTCGAAAACAGATGCGCGCCCCTTTTGCGGCGCAGCTCAAACTCCCAGGCCTTTTCCGGGTCAAAGAAAATGACCGCTTCTACACCCATAAGCCCATTCTTGGTGCCGCCGAAGCTAACGGCGCTAACGCCCGCATTGCGCGTCATATCAGCGGCAGAACAGTTCAGCGATACCAGCGCATTCGCAAAACGCGCGCCATCCAGATGAACGGGCAAGCCAAACTCTTGGGCCACCGCGCATAGCGCCTCTAGTTCAGCCAAGGTATAGACGGATCCGCGTTCCGTCACTTGCGTGATCGCGACAGGGCCGCGCTGGGGTCCGTGAACCCCGCGGCTTTCCTCGGCCTCGATGGCCTTGCGCAGTGCCGTCGGATCCATCTTGTCTGTCCCGGGCACCAGCGTCAGTTTGGCACCGCCTGAATAGAATTCGGGCGCGTTGCACTCATCTTCATGAATATGCGCCACCGAAGTGCAAAAGATCGTTTGCCAAGGCTCTCCAAGCGCTGCAAGTGCCAGTGAATTGGCCGCCGTGCCCGTGGCCACGAGGTAAACGGCCGCGTCCGGTGCTTCAAATATCTCCCGCAGCCGGTCTCGCACCTCGTCCATCATCGGATCAGCGCCGTACGGCATCGCATAGCCTTCGTTGGCTTCAGCCAGCACTTGCATAACTTCAGGGTGGACGGGGCCAGTGTTGTCAGACGCAAAAAACATCAGCGCGGTTCCTCGATTACGTGGTCTTCCCAGTCATCTTCCGGGACGTCGAATTCAGATAGTGTGATCCCGCGTACGGACACGCCCGCGGCGTGCACGCTGTCTGGCGTGCCGGACAAAAGCGGATGCCAATCATACAGCGGGCGGCCCTCCCATACCAATCGGTATGCGCAGGTGTCCGGCATCCAATAAGCGTGACTATCCAGATTGTCAGGACGCAGCACGATGCAATCCGGTACGAATTGATGGCGGTTCTCGTAATGGGCGCAGCGACAGGTTTCATCGTCCAGCAACCGACAGGCTATACGCGTCAGTGCAACGACGCCGGTATCTTCGTCTTCCAGCTTGTTCAGGCAGCATTTGCCACAGCCGTCACACAGACCCTCCCATTCGTCCTGGGTCATCCGAGCCAGCGGCTTTCTTTCCCAATACCTGGGGGCGAGACCTGATCGAGCGATCGGATCGGTCATAGCGCGGTCAATATCTGCCGGGCCTGTGCGCAGTCGGCGTCCATCTGCGCGATCAGCGCATCCAGGCCATCGAACTTTGCTTCTGGTCGTAAATAGGCAACCAACGCCACGGACAAAACGCTGCCGTACAAATCACCTGAAAAGTCGAACAGGAAAGTCTCGATGTTTGGTTTGTTTTCGCCAAACATCGGGCGGACGCCAACACTGGCGGCCCCGTGATATGTGCCCTTGTGCGGTCCGTCGCGCACATCCACCAAAACGGCGTAAACGCCAAAGGCGGGCGGATGCAGGCCATCGATCGACATGTTCGCAGTGGGATAGCCTAGCTCGCGCCCGCGTTGCTCGCCGCCAATGACAGGGCCTTCGATTCGGTGCCAATGCCCAAGCATGTCTGCCGCATCAAGCGGTCTGCCGTCTGCCAGTGCGGTCCGAATCGCGGTGGAAGACACCGTCGTTTCTGCGGTCGATAACAGCGGTGCAACCGTTACGCCAAATCCCATGTCATGCCCAAACTGTTCCAAGGCATTTGCGTCACCAAGGCGGTCTTTGCCAAACTTGAAATCCGCCCCGACAACCACGTGCTGCAACCCAAGACCGTCAGCGATGACGTGCCGCGCAAACGCTTCGGGTGTCAAGCCGGCCAGAGCTGCGTTGAAGTTCAGCTCGTAAAGCAATTCGACGCCCAGCTTTTGCAAGCGGTTTGCACGGGCTTCAGGGTTCATCAATCGAAACGGGGCACTGTTCGGGGCAAAATACTCACGCGGATGCGGTTCAAATGTCAGTACGCCAAGCGGGGCGTCAGGTGCCGCGCTGCGCGTCAGGTCGATGACCGACTGATGGCCAAGGTGCACACCGTCAAAATTACCAATCGCGGCGCTGGCGCCACGATCAGAAGGGTGCACAAATTGGTAATCCCGTATGATCCGCATAGGCCTTGCGTATCGGGCGCAATGGCGGGGTGCAAGCGTGTGTTTTGTCAGTCGAACTTGCGACTTGGTGCCAGCACGGTCGCTTCGCCCACAAGCACTTTCTTGCCATCTACCGCACAGTGGCAATCCAACCGCACGCGACGCTTGGACATGTCGATATCAATGACTTTGACTTCGGCATGTACTTTGTCGCCCGGGCGGACAGGAGCCAGAAACTTCAGGGACTGGCCCATGTAAACTGTGCCATGGCCCGGCAGTTGTTCACCGATCACGGCGGAAATCAGCCCGGCTGTCAGCATCCCGTGTGCGATCCGCCCTTGGAAAATCGTATCCTGCGCATAGTCGTCGTCCAAGTGCACCGGGTTCCGGTCAGTCGACACTTGGGCAAACATTTCGATGTCTTGGTCGGTAACGACCTTCTGAAGATGGCGGGTCATCCCCATCTCGATATCTTCAATGCAGATCGTTCCACGCGGCAAGTTGTCGAGCATTTCCACTCTCCCGAAATCGGTGACGCAACAAAACAATAGTGCGCGGCGTCTCTATAGCAACTTAATTACTTCGCAACTGCAGAAACGCAAGTAAAAAGTTGTTAGCGCAAGTGACCAATCGAGAATTGCGGGAAAATTCCGTGCTCTGCCAGATACGACTCGAGTGCATCGGGGTCAGGTTGACCGTTTGTCCGGGTTTCAGAGGCCGCCAACCCGCCGGTGATGAACAGAGAATCGATGTCTTCGCCAACGGCGCCCTTGACATCAGTATGTATGCCATCGCCGACCGCCAAGATGGCCGGGTTGGCAATATCGCGGCCCAATTCTGCAAGTCGACGGCGGGCCAAGTCATAAATCGGAGGATGCGGTTTGCCAAAGTACAGACTTTCGCCACCCATCTCTGTGTAAAGTGCGGCGAGCGCCCCGGCGCACCATTCCCGAACGTCACCGCGGTCCACCACGATGTCCGGGTTTGCACACAGCAACTTCAGTCCCTTGGTCTTGGCCATCAGAAAATCCGCCCTGTTGACCTCTGGATCGGCCAGCGGGTCAAACGGGCCACAGCAAACGATGCCTTCCGCTTCAAGCAAGGGCACGCGTTCAATGGACACCGGATTGTCCAGCAGGTGCAGCGGGTCAAAGAAACCAGCGTCCCGTTCCCATTCCCCCATGAAAAAGACACGTTGACCCACGGTGCCCAGAAACATGGCCGACCGAGCGCTGTCGCCGCTGCTAGCAATGGTGTCCCATGCATCGTTTGGCACGCCGAAATGATCGCGAATTTGCGTTTCGACACCGGCGCGTGGTTTGGGAGAGTTCGTCACAAGAACCACCACACCGCCTTTGGCCCGATACGATTGCAAGGCCGCCACGGCCTCGGGCAAGGCGTGCACCCCGTTATGGACGCATCCCCAAAGGTCGACAAACATTGCGTCGTAGCGATCCGAGATGTCAGCAAGAGATTGGATGATCTGGGTCATTCGGGTCTCCCTTCCAAGAGCATAAAAAAGGGCGCTCGACGGCGCCCTTTCCGTTTACCGTCACAGCCGGTTCAAACCTTCAGGTTCGGGATGATCTGCTTCTTGCGGCTCATGACGCCCGGCAGCACAACGCTGTCGCCTGAAACACTGGCGTCAAAGCTTTTTTCGGCAACCGTTTTTACCAGGTCGTTGGGCACCAGCAGCGTGGCCTCCTCGTTCAGGATGTCGATCACGAACAGCAGTACCTGATCGACGCCGTCTTCTTTGGCAACTGTGACCATGCTGTCCATCAAGCTGGCTTTGCGGTCAAGAACCACGCTTGGCGCCGTGGTTTCCAACACCGAAACCCGGAATGACGTGCCGTCCACTTCGTATTCTTTCGAATCCATGCGGATCAGTGCCGCATCGGAGAAAGACGACACATCCGATTTCG
>CAWUIW010000265.1:0-4616 GCA_963922515.1 uncultured Rhodobacterales bacterium
GCTTGCGGATCAGCTGTTGGATCGTTGGCATTCCGGTTTCGTTCCCCGTTTTCGCAACACATGTGTCTAGCACGCGGCTGCGTGCGGTTAAAAGAAATGCGCATCACACGTCTGCAAAGCGCAAAAACCGCCTCCGATCCCGTTTCAAGATCGACGCGGTGGGTTTCCAGAGGATCGGGCCAATGCAAGCCGGATCGTGACCACTTCAGTACTGAATTCGGCATTGGGACAACCCCGGAGCCGAGATAGCGGGCGTATAGGGGGAGTCGGAGGCACTGTCAACAGCTCAGCAGCACCGCATTGTGGACCAACTCGACCTGTTATCGCCCATTGAGTGGGGAAAACGGTGTCTGGCTTGCCTCACTTCAAGTCGGCGGGCATAACCCACGTATGCAAGTCATTGGCCTCTGCCGTTTTTCTTACCCAGCCATTGGTGGATTTCAGGTCCAGCACGACGACCTGAACGCACGTATCGCCTACCTTTATGCCCCGGAGCGCATTGAAGAACGCTTTCGTACGTTCGAAGCCTTTACCCTGCCCCCACTCAAGGCGCAAACCGACCCGAATTTCGTGTTCCTGATTGTGATCGGCGAGAGCTTGCCGCCCGAGTATCAGGAGAGATTGCAAGGTTTGGTCGCGGACTTGCCTCAGACCGTCATCCAATCCCATCCACCGGGACAGCACAGACAAGTGATGCAATCGGCGATCAACTCTGTGCGTTCGTTCAACAACGATCCCTGCTTGCAGTTCCGCATGGATGACGACGATGCAGTGGCCGTTGACTACGTCGCACGGTTGCGCGACGCGGCACAGGATTTGCGGCGACTTTCCCGCCAGCACAAACAAATCGCCATCGACTTCAACCAAGGTTACATCGCGCGTCCTGGTCCGGCAGGCATCGCCGCGACGCCGACGAAAGCTCCGCTGACGACGGCCGCGCTTGCCATGGTTGTGCAACCGAAGCACCAACTGACAATCATGAACTTTTCACATGCCAAGCTGGCTCAACACATGCCGACCGTCACTTTCACGGGTGAAGACATGCTCGTGCGCGGACATAACGACTTCAACGACTCTCGGCAGAAAGACGGTGTGAAACCCGTCAAACTGGCCCCTCTGACTGCCGAAGAAGAGGCCCAGTTCCGCCGGCGGTTCAGCATTGATGCCGATGCGGTGCGCTCACTCTACGCGGCCCGCTAATTTGCTCGGTTCAGAGCTTGCCCGCGGAACAAAGTGAACAAGCCGGACCCAACCACGATCGCTGCCCCCAGTAAGGTCAACGGATCTGGCCATTCACCGAACAGCAGCCATCCCAAAATCAGTGCCCAGATCAGACCGGAATAACGAAACGGGGCCGCGAAAGAGATTTCACCAACCCGCATGACCATGACGCTGAACAAGTAGCCGCCCATGATGAACACCGCAGATCCCGCGAGCAGCACCAAATCCTCACGGCTGACAGCGACATAGGGCTCGGTCGCGGATGCAACAGCGAAAAAGCCAAGCACACCAACCGACACATACAACGTCACCATCAACGATGGCACGTCGGCCGAAATGTAGCGTGTCAGCACATCGCGCAACGTGACGCACACGACGCAAGCGATGCCGAACAGCACAAAAGAGTCCAATCCTTCGGTCCACGGTCGAATGATCAGCAACATGCCAACGAACCCAAAGGCAATCGCGGTCATCCGCCGCCATCCCACCTTTTCCTGAAAAAGGAAAACGGCGCACAACGTGACCGTCAGGGGCAGCATCTGAAGGATCGAACTGATGGTCGCCAAGGGCATGACCCAAAGGGCCGAAATGATGAAATAGGCCGCCCCCACTTCGCTCAGGCTGCGCAAAACCACAAACACCGCGTCCCGCTTCGTCATTGTCAGCTTGAGCGTCCCGAACCATACGGTCAGCATCAGCAACATACCCGTCACAAGAACACCGCGCATGGTCAGCAGTTGAAACAAGGGAATAGCCCCGTCGATCGCCTTGATGGCAGTGTCGTTCAACGTGAACGCCGCCATGCTCAACATCATCAATATGGCGCCTTTGGCGTTGGGTGACATCCGTCAAAGGGCCTTTAGAACATCGTAATTGACCGCGAAGTTCTCATCGATCAGCCGGGCAATGCGACCTGGTTTCATCTTGTGTGTCATGCCCATTTGCGTGGGGGTAGATTTGTTGTCGCCGTGGATTGTTCGAATATAGGCCGGGACCGAAAGGTCACTGAACGTGGCATAGTACTGGGCCAACTGCCGATGCACATAACGATAAGGGTTTCGTGGATATCCAATTGGCGCAACCAGTGTGGTTCCAGTGGACAGCGGCGCGCGCTCACTGGCATCAAACACTTCATTTTCTGCATCCTTACGCACGCGCACGTAGAACCCCTTGTTGTACGCAATCACAAATGGCGTATCCGGTCGCTGCATGTCCGATAAGGCCTTGGCAAATCGTTTGGTGCGTTCGATGAACCCCAAGTCCACACAATCGTCGTCATCCAACCGAAAAAGAACGCGATGCGTGGCATCTCCGGTTTCGACGGAGTCGTAGCCATCCTTGATCAACTGGTAGTGATTTTCAGTGCCGACAGGACGACAGTGAACATTTGGTACGGAAGCCAGCAAATCCTGCAAGCGCTCAAGGTATGGCTTGGGCATTGAGGCCGCGGTCAGAACAACGCATTCAAAATCGCTGTCTGTTTGCCCGACCAGCGAGGGCAGGCAAAGTGTTTCGAAAAGATGAAATCGCAACGCCATGCGTTCGGCAGAAAAGATGTGAGCGGCCGTTTCTTCCAGCGTTTTGAAGCGTTCTGCGTAATACGTGGGTGTCAGAACCGAGAATCGCAGTACACCGACGGTTTTGAAAACTTTCATTGATCGGCTCAAGCCTCGCCTTTTTTTGTTGTGGCCGCCGCAAGTTGTGCCTGATGATGCCGACATGCGCCAGTAGTGGATTTCCAGGTCTGGCGATTTGACCCTTTCGCGTGGTGGAGCGCAGATGCCAGACGATATGAACGCCCCGGACAATCCGAACCTGCAAAAGCGACGGAGACGCAAGTACTGGAAGCATCTGACCGAGATGTTGGCGCGCGAAAAGTCATTTCAAAAAATGGGCTTGGTGCATGATGCATCCTATTACCAGTTCATTGGGTACGCGATGGCTCATGTTCGCCAAACGAAATCGCAATTTCTTCAAGATTTGTGGGTGTTGTCCGAGCTCGGCAGTAAGCGAGACGGATTTTTCGTTGAGTTTGGTGCTGCGTCTGGCCGCAAGTTCTCCAACACGTTCGTGATGGAAAAGAATTTTGGTTGGACTGGCGTTCTTGCCGAACCCAACCCCGACTTCCACGACCAATTGAAAAAGTTCCGTGATGTTCCGCTGTGCACAGACCTCGTTTATGAAAAGAGTGGGGAAACCAAGCAGTTCATTGTCCATGAACGCAGCATGTTTTCCAGACTGGCCGACGAGGCCGCCGTTGTCGGTGAAGACGGGGTCAAGGATGTGATCCCACTCGCGACCATCAGCCTAAACGATCTGTTGGAACGCTACGATGCGCCCGCGCGGGTGGACTACATTTCGATGGACGTGGAAGGAGCCGAATACAGCATCCTGAAATCATTCGACTTTGATGCTCATCGGGTCACCTGCTTTACGATCGAAGCAGGCGATATCGACGATCGCAATGGCATCCTAGAGCTGGCGGAAAAGAACGGCTACGTGCGGCGTTGGCCCGAATTGATGCCGGGAGAATTGTTTTTGATCGACAGCCAAGTGCTTTGATAAAAGCAAAAAAGCCGCGCCCAAGTGCTGGGCGCGGCCGGTTCTTTTGACATCGTTGCAGCGTTACTCGCGGCTTTCCGGCGTTTCCACCAGATGGTCGAATTCGTCGCCGCCGATGATATCATCTTCCATCGGAGCTGCCAGCGCCGCTGCGGCTTGCGCCTCTTCTCGGCGCGCTTCGATCACAACGTTGTCGCGGTCTTGGGCGATACGCCGAACGCGTTGCGTCGCTCCGCCCGTACCGGCCGGGATCAGGCGACCGACGATCACATTCTCTTTCAGGCCGACAAGCTTGTCTTTCTTGCCCTGAACCGACGCTTCGGTGAGAACACGCGTGGTTTCCTGGAACGACGCGGCCGAGATAAAGCTGCGGGTCTGCAGCGATGCCTTGGTGATCCCCAGAAGGATCGGCTCGCCTTGTGCCGGCCGCGCGCCTTTTGACAGCGCCTTTTCATTGGCCGCGTCAAACTCTTGCTTATCGACATGCTCGCCTTTGAGAAGCGTTGTGTCGCCCGAGTCCATGATCTCCCACTTTTGCAGCATCTGACGCACGATGACTTCGATGTGCTTGTCGTTGATCTTCACGCCCTGCAGTCGATACACGTCCTGCACTTCGTCGATCATGTAATCGGCAAGAGCTTCGACGCCCATGATGGACAAGATGTCATGCGGGGCCGGGTTACCATCCATGATGTAGTCACCCTTCTGCACGAAGTCACCTTCCTGCACGGGGATGTGCTTGCCTTTCGGCACCATGTATTCGACCGGCTCCATCGTTTCATCCGAAGGTTCGATCGTGATCCGGCGCTTGTTCTTGTAGTCGCGCCCGAACC
>CAWUIW010000266.1:0-4611 GCA_963922515.1 uncultured Rhodobacterales bacterium
GCCCTGTCAAACGAGATCAAGTCGCAGGCTGGTCCAGATGGCGTGGATGTTGTTTACGATGCCGTCGGCGGTGATTACGCAGAACCGTCGATCCGCGCGCTTGCTTGGACGGGACGGTTTCTGGTTGTTGGGTTCCCGGCTGGCATTCCAAAGATCCCGCTTAATCTGACTTTGCTGAAAGGCAGCCAGATCGTTGGTGTGTTTTGGGGCGCGCACGTGATGCGCGAGCCCAAGCGGCACGCCGAAAACATGGCCGACCTTTTCGGTATGTATGCAAAGGGTCAGATACGACCCCGCATTTCTGCACGATTTCCCTTGGCCAAAGCCCATAAAGCTCTGGAAATGATGCAAGACCGCAAGGTGATGGGTAAGGTGCTCATCACCATGGAATGATCAATCCAGATGGGCGGTATCGTTGTATCCGACGATGCGGGCATAGGCCGGTCCAATGACAATCCGGCTGATCGATCCGTTGGCGGCACCAATAAAGGTCATGGGTGGCGCGCCAGAGAAAATAGACATCGCCGCCGCGACCACCCCGCCGTGCACAAACGCAGCCACGCGCTGATCGGGGTGCGCCGCAGCAATCCGGCGCAGTCCGCGCTCGACACGTTCGAAAAACACAGCCGTGGTTTCTGCCCCGGGGATTTCACCCCATTCCTGATTTTGAAACGCTCGCACAAAAGCGGGATCTCTCTGGGCCGCTTTTATGCGGTACAGACCGCCATCCCAGTCGCCCAGATGGACCTCGTGCAAGTCGGGGTCCTGAACCGGCGCCATGGACAGGTGCGCGGCCAGCGGGGCGGCGGTCTGATGAGTGCGCCGCAACTTGGTGACATAGAGTGCATCAAACCCCGTATCCTTCAGGCGTTCGCCCACCGCAACGGCTTGGGCTTCGCCATCTGCATGAAGGGCCGGATCACCATGCCCGTCCACCAATGGGAACGAAACGCCGGGGCGCGCCGGCTCAGATTCGCCATGGCGGATCAACAAGAGATCTACCGTTCCTTGCGGGGGGCGATAGCGTGTTTGGCGGTACTCTTCGGACATGTTGCAAAAACCCTTCCATCCGTTGTGCAGGCTCCGGGCACACCCGCGCGGCCCACCTGTTAACCCTGATCATAGGACATGAAAATGACAATCAACCGGCAAATCATTCTGACCGAAACGCCACAGGGCACGCTGACTTCTGAGCATTTTGAATTGAAAGAAGTCGCAATGCCCGTACCGGCGGAAAACGAGGTGTTGTTGCGTACGCTCTTGATGTCGATCGACGCGGCCAACCGCGCCTGGATGCAAGGCGCCACCTATCGCGACGGCGTGATGCCCGGCGATCCCATGGCCACGTACAGCGTCTGCGAAGTGATCGAAAGCAATAGCCCGAAACTCAAAGCAGGTGAAATCGTGGCCGCTGAAAGTCATTGGACCGACTACGTGGCGTTGCCGGCGCATAAGCTGATCAAACTGCCCGATGTTCCCCAGCTGACGAACTTGCTGTCCGTGTTCGGTGTCGCTGGCAAGACTGCATATCACGGATTAATTGGGATCGGGCGCCCGATGGCCGGCGAAACCATCGTTGTTTCAGCGGCGGCCGGGTCCGTGGGCGGCTATGTCGGGCAGATCGGCAAGGCGTTGGGATGCCGAGTTGTCGGTATTGCGGGCGGTGCGGAAAAATGCGCGTGGGTCACCGATACTCTGGGCTTTGACGCCTGTATCGATTACCGCCAACCGGGTTTGTTCAAAGCGCTCAAGGCGGCTTGCCCGCACGGGATCGACGTGTACTTTGATAATGTTGGCGGCGCGATACTGGAAACCGTGCTGTTCCAAATGAACGAAAGGGGCCGCGTGGTCTGTTGCGGCGCGATCAGCCAATACGACAGCTCTAGCCCGACCGGGCCCCGAAACCTGCCGGGTCTTGTGGTGACCAAGCGACTGCGCATGGAGGGGTTCATCGTCATGGATCATGTGCAAGACGATGCGAAGGCCGTGCGCGCGTTACAGGCATGGATGCAAACCGGACAGGTAAAAGTGTTCGAAGATATCGTGGATGGGTTGGAAAACGCGCCCGCCGCCCTGATCGGACTGTTGGCCGGCGACAACATGGGCAAACGCATGGTGCGTGTCGCAGAGCGAGGTGCGCCATGACCACTTTGCAAAACGCTTACGAAACCATGTTTGCGCAAATCGGTTCGGAAATCGGCGCGTCGAACTGGATCACCGTGGATCAAACCATGATCGATACGTTTGCCGACGTGACCCTAGATGATCAATGGATCCATGTGGATCCTGTCCGCGCGGCCGCTGAGACACCGTTTGGGGGTACGATCGCCCATGGTTTTCTGACGCTGTCTTTGGCCAGTCGCTTTGTGTACGATGTCGTGCCAACCTTGCCGGGTCAGGTCATGGGCATCAACTACGGATTCAACAAGATCCGGTTTCTCCACCCTGTGCCGGCAGGGGCACGGGTGCGTGGTCGTTTTGCCTTGGCCGATGTCAAGCCGCGGACGGAAACCGAGCTGCTGCGCACTCTGTCACTGACCATCGAAATCGAAGACAATGAAACCCCGGCCATGTTGGCCGAGTGGTTGGGGCTTGCCATATTTGCGCCGCCAAACAACCACTGAGAAACCAAGAATTTTTCTTAACGAAGATGTGGCAAATGAGCGACGCCCGCCGTAGCAAGACTGATTCGATTGCGTTAAGCTTTGGAATCACAAGGGAAATGGCCGAAATCGTTCAATCAGGCCGATTGCGCTGTGGGGGCACGTGTCATGCAACGAATTTTGGTGGTGAATGGTCCAAACCTGAACCTTCTGGGGACACGGCAACCAGAGGTCTATGGCGCTGAAACTCTGCCCGAAATCGAGGATATGGCGCGCGGGCACGCAGCCAAGAACGGTCAGGCACTGACATGCGTTCAATCGAACCACGAAGGTGTATTGATCGATGCTCTTCACCAAGCGCGCGGATCGCAGGATGGCATTGTCATCAATGCAGGCGCTTATACACACACCTCTATCGCGCTTATGGATGCTTTGATCGCGGTGGAGTTGCCAACCGTTGAAGTCCACATGTCAAACATTCACGCGCGCGAAACCTTCCGGCATCATTCGTTTATCTCGAAAGTCGCTGTCGGACAGATTTGCGGATTTGGATCGGCGGTTTATATACTGGCGCTGGACGCTCTGAAAATGCGGCTTGAGGGAGAAAAAGTGGCATGACGCTCAGGAACTATCTGCTTTTTCTGTCCAACTCCAAAAGCCTAGAAGAGCTGTGGTCCGCACATTCTGAAAAAATGCGCGAGTATGGGTTTGATCGGCTGCTCTATGGCTTCACCCGCTATCGCACGGAAACATCCTTGGGTGACCCGGAAGACTTCATTGTTCTCACCAACCATGATGCCGACTATGTCGAAGGATTCATGACCGAGGGCCGGTACTTTCATTCCCCCATGCTGCACTGGGCGTTGGAACATGAAGGGGCTGGCAGCTGGCGGCTCATTAACCAAATGATGGAAAGCAAAACGCTAACGAAAGACGAACAGCGCGTTTTGGAGTTCAACCAGAAGATGGACGTGTCGGCAGGATACACCATCAGCTTCAAATCGATTTCGGTGCGTTCCAAGGGCGCGATCGCTTTGTGCGCGCGGCGCGGCATAACGCAGGATGAAGTGGACGCCATCTGGGACGAGCACGGGCGCGACATTCACTTGATGAACAACATCGCTCACCTAAAGATTCTGACCCTGCCCTATAGCGCGCCCAACCGCTCTTTGACGAAGCGCCAGCGCGAAGCCCTGGAATGGGTTGGGGATGGCAAAACCACGCAAGACATCGCGCTGCTGATGGGCTTGACCTCTGCCACTGTTGAAAAGCACTTGCGACTGGCGCGCGAGGTTCTGGCGGTGGAAACAACGGCGCAGGCTGTGTTGAAAGCTGCGCTTCACAACCAAATGTTCATTTTGGAAGTCTGAAACGGCGCGTTTCGATTTTCACGCATTATTCACGGTCGGTAAGGAATCCATTACTTTCCTTACCCTAGGTAAAACTGCAGACTGCAAGTGTTCCGTGAGTGGTGGCTTTGGCCAGGGAACAACGGGAAAGAACCTTGAAATTACAAGGCTCTCGGACCCGACCGGTTCTACCGGAGCCGGCCTGGGCGCGTATTGGTCCGCGTTCAGGTCGGGCTTTGACCGGCTCTGCCCATCCCCATTGCAAAGGGGCCGGTGAAGCAATTGAAGCCGCATCCGAGGGTGCGGCTTCTTTGCATTTTTGAAATATAGAGCGCCTAAATTGGCCAGAAACGGCATGGATTGGTGTTTTCGTTCGGAATTCTCAATTTTTGGTCGAGTCAAGGCTGGCGCGCGTAGCGGGCAAAGATGCCGGATGCCATCGCCGGAACGACCGAATCATTTTGTTTCAAAAGGCCGCGCGCTTGCGGTCAATTGTTACAACGCCAAATTGACATCTAGCTTCGACCGCTCAGACGCAGACATGCAAAAAAAACCGGCCGAAAAATCCGACCGGTTCCTTGGTTCAAATGACTAGTCGCAGCTCAACCTTGGGCGGCTTTGGCCACTTCCGCTGCAAAGTCTTCTTCTTTCTTCTCGAT
>CAWUIW010000267.1:0-4585 GCA_963922515.1 uncultured Rhodobacterales bacterium
ATGGACACTGTTCTATGACACGATCTATGCACACCAAGATACCGAGGACGACGCCCTTATCGGTATAAAGTCGACAGCACGGTTGTTTGGATCACGCACGCCCCGGTGGCTGCGCAACTTTCTGGTATTGACCGTATCGCTGATGGCCGTCGCCGTCATTTCCGCCGCGTTGCCTGATGCATCCTATATGTCGTTGATGATTGCACTGGTGGGTCCATGGGCAATGGGCTGGCACCTGATGGGGCAATTGCGACGGTTCGACCCGGATGACGACCAGGTTCTTGTGACCATCTTTCGATCCAACCGCGACGCCGGCTTAATTCCGCTGGTCTTCTTTGCGGCAGCCCTGTTGGTTTGATTGAATCCGGGCGCGCGTCGTCCTAAGACACTGTTCAACACTCGCAAGACCAAAGACAAAAGACCAAATGCGCCTGTCCTCGTTGTTCCTTGTCGGAGCCTCCTTTGCCGCCGCGGCGGTATGCAGCCTTGTCGCGGCGGGTTTCGCCTCTGATTTGATCGAGGACTGGACGGAAATCGGCATTCGGAATGCGCTCGACGCCGAAGGGCTGGATTGGACCGAAGTGCGCGCGGACGGGCTGCAAGTCGAACTTGCCGGGTTGGCCCCCACAGAAGCGGCGCGATTGGGTGCCATCAATCTGGTGGGTGGGCAGATTGATGCCGCGCGCATCATTGACCGGATGGGTGTGGCACCAAGCACTGACCTGCTGCCACCTGACTTTTCAGCAGAGATATTGCGCAACGACAGCGGCCTTTCCGTGATTGGTCTGATCCCGCAAGCCACCGATCGCGACGCCGTAATCACACGTCTCAACGCCATTGCAGGTGCCGACAACGTCACCGATCTGCTGCAAGTGGCGAATTACGCGGCACCGCGTGGTTGGCTGGATTCACTGGATTTTGCGCTGGTGGTTCTCGAGCAATTGCCGCGATCCAAGATTTCAGTCGATGCTGGCCGCATCTCGATCACTGCCATCACCGACAGTGCCGAAGCCAAGCGCCAGCTGGAAACCGATCTGACGCGTATGGCCCCTCCGGGATTGCGGATGACGCTGGATATCGCGGCACCACGTCCGGTCATCACGCCGTTCACCTTGCGGTTCATAATCGATGAAACCGGCGGCTATTTTGATGCCTGTTCTGCGGGCACCGAAGCCGGGCAAGTCCGCATTTTGGCCGCCGCGCGCGAAGTCGGTCTGGCGGGTCCTGTATCCTGCACGGTCGGGATGGGTGTACCTACGCCGAAATGGCCCCAAGCGGTAGAAAGCGCTGTGCGCGCATTGGCGCAAATCGGCGCTGGCACGATCACATTCTCGGATGCAGATATCACGCTGATCGCGGCGGAAGGCACATCGCCCGAGCGGTTTGAACGCATCATCGGGGAATTGGAAAACGCATTGCCAGACGTTTTCGCGCTTCACGCTGTTTTACCCCAGCCCGACAACCCAGACGAAACCGGACCTGTCGAGTTTACGGCGACTCTGAGCCCCGAAGGCCTTGTCCAATTGCGCGGCCGCCTGACCGATGACGGATTGCGTGAAATGGCAGATGCCTATGCCCGCGCCCGCTTTGGCACAGGTAACGTGTACACGGCAGCGCGCGCCGTCGACAATTTACCAGACGACTGGTCGCTGCGGGTATTGACCGGGATCGAGGCGCTTTCGGTTCTCAGCAACGGCGCACTGAGCGTCACGCCCGACTTGGTTGAAATCCGGGGGACGTCTCATGACGAAAACGCCAATTCGCAGGTGTCCCAACTGCTTTCAGGCAAGCTTGGACAGGCGGAAAACTACGCCTTGGATATTAAGTACGTGCCACCGCCGCCGCCGACAGACATTGCGCCAACGCCAGAAGAATGTGCCGCACGTATTTCTGCCGCCGTGACCGACAATGGCAAGATCGCCTTTGAGCCGGGCAGCGCCACAATCGATGCAGGGTCGCTGGATACAATGAATGCGCTGGCGGAAATTCTGATCGAATGCGAAGACCTCAAGCTTGAAATCCAAGGTCACACGGACAGTCAGGGCCGCGAGGTGATGAACCAGCAACTGAGTCAGGCGCGGGCTCAATCAGTTTTGAACGAGTTGCGCGCGCGGCGCGTGCCCACTGGAACTTATGCCGCTGTCGGCTACGGTGAGGCTCAACCGATCGCAGACAACGACACCGAAACCGGGCGAGAAGAAAACCGGCGCATCGAATTCGTGATCATTCAACCGGAAACGATCGAAGACACCGCGTCGACACTGGAAGAATTATCGGAGCAACCGCAGGTGGAGGAGACCAGCGAATGAACCGGACCGAGTTTATCATCACGACTGCCGCCATTCTTTTTGTTGCCTTTCTGCTTGGGTGGTTTGCGCATTGGCTGATACACAGGTTTACCCGTGTCAGCGCCAGCGATGTCGGAGAGCTGGATCGGATGAGCCAAGAGCTGCACGAAGCCGAAGAAACCCGCGATCAAGCCATCACCTATCTGCAGCAGCGCGAAGCAGAACTGACCAATCAATTGACCCAAACCGAAGCCGAACTTCGCGCCGCAATGGACGGGTTGCGTGACGCCCGGCACGAGGCCGAGCATTTGCGTGCGCAGTTGCGCACGTAGCTTACCAGCGGCGCAGCGCTGCTTCGTCCGTGTCCTTGGCTGCAACCCAGTCTGACTGACTGCGCGTGATCTCTTTTTTCCAGAAAGGTGCACGTGACTTGAGAAAGTCCATGAGGAAATCGGCGGACTCAAAAGCGGCGGCGCGGTGCCGTGCGGCTGTCGCCACCATCATGATGTGATCATCCGGTACCAGGCGGCCATAGCGGTGGACCACCATCGCGTCCACCAAGCTCCACCTTTCGATGGCCTCTTGCGCAATCTCGGCCAAGGCTTTTTCGGTCATGCCCGGGTAATGCTCAATCTCCATCGCGATCAGGTCCGCATCCGCCAGATCGCGCACGATTCCCGTGAAGCTGACAACCGCACCTGCCCCACGCGCGCCGCTCGAAAAAGCCGTGACTTCGGCGCCGATATCAAATGGTTCCTGTTGGACGCTGATCCGCATTGGTCAGCCGCCAGTCATGGGTGGAAAAAACGCAACTTCTCTCACACCGGCCAGCGGTGCATCGAACTCTGACAAGTGCTGATCCACCGCCACACGCAACGCAGTCAGATCGGCAAATGCGGCGGCGTAGCGTTCTTCCTTCTTGCGCAACTCTTCGACCAATTCGAAGACCGTGGTCGCCTGTGTTTCGATGGCTTCTTTGGGCACCCCGATGCGTTCGCGCACCCATGCGAAATACAGCACATCCATTAGCCGGGCTCCTTCAGATACGGCTGCGCCTTGCGAAAGTAATCAACCCCGGTGACAAGCGTCAAAGCGCCGGCCAGCCAAATCAAGCCCAGCCCCGCCCAAGTGGTAAGCGTATCACCCGTGACCAGCATCCTTAGTCCGCCCAAATCCTCGACCTGTCCGGCTAACACTTGTTGCACCATGTCTGCATCCATACCCCATGTACGCATCCCAAAGTAATGCTCGAAGATCCCTTGTGCCAGCAACACGGCAATCGCAACCATTTGAACAAGCGTTTTCCACTTGGCGAGCTTCGTGACCCGCAGCGTGCCAGCTGTGTCGCCAAGATATTCGCGCAAACCGGACACAAAAACTTCGCGGAACAATATGATTGTCCCCGGCACCAAGATCCACGGCCCCAATGACGAGTGGCCAAGCAGCACGGCGATCGCGATCACAACCATGGCCTTGTCGGCGATCGGGTCCAGCATTGTTCCAAGTTTCGTTTGCTGGTTCCAGGCACGGGCCAAGTACCCGTCAACGTAATCCGTCAAAGCCGCCGCAATGAATAGCCCCAAGGCAAACCAGTCGGCAAAGGGCCGGGGCAACAGGATGAAAAGAAAAGCCACAGCCGGGGCAGCGGCCAAACGCATCACGGTCAGAATATTGGGAATGGTCCACGTCATGGCGCGTTGCATAACGCGCTCGGTGCGCAACGAAAAGACCCGGACCTTCCGCGTCAGCGATCTTGGAAAAAATAATAGATCGTTTCAGCCAACGCGTCTGAGATCCCGTCCACTGCCTTGAGGTCCGCCAAGTTCGCGCGGCTAACTGCTTTGGCACTGCCAAAATGCGTCAACAGCGCGCGTTTGCGGGTGGCTCCCACGCCCGGAACATCGTCCAGCGGCGTCGCTGATATCGACTTCGCCCGCTTGGCCCGATGCGTGCCAATGGCAAAACGGTGCGCTTCGTCCCGCAGGCGCTGCACGAAGTACAAAACCGGGTCATTGTGCCGAAGCGCAAAGGCCCGCTGACCTGGTCGATGGAACTCTTCCTTACCGGCATCTCGGTCCACGCCCTTGGCGACGCCCACAATTGGGATGTCGTCCAACCCGTGTTCTTCCATGATGCTTTGCACGGCGCCGACTTGTCCCGCGCCGCCATCAATCAGCAAAAGATCCGGCCACTGGCCCTTGCCGCGCTCCGGATCTTCTTTTTGCAGGCGGGTGAACCGGCGGTTCAGAACTTCTTTCATCATGCCGAAGTCGTCGCCCGGCGTCAGGTCGTCCCCG
>CAWUIW010000268.1:0-4584 GCA_963922515.1 uncultured Rhodobacterales bacterium
GACGCGCGCGGGAAAGGCGCCCTGTGTGCCAAAAATCCGCGCCTCGGCCCGACCGCCTTCATCGGTTGCCAAACCACGCATCACCGCAGAGACCGGCTCGCCCATCCCGGCACGCCCCACACTGACCCAGTCGAGCACAGACAAACCGGCCACAACCTGCGCATCACGCGTGGGCCGAATGGGGCCTGCGGCGAAATCGGCCAGCGATTTGGTCAATGAACCTGTCATGGCGCGCAGTCTAGCGCGCCGAGCTTATCCGTAAAGCTCTGCGGCACGGCGTTCGAATGCGCGCACAATTCTTTGCATGGCATCATTGAACACCACACCGATGATGCCCTGCAAAACCGCGCTTTTGAATTCGAAGTCGACAAAGAAGGACACGTTGCATCCACCCTCGGCATCTTCGAAGCGCCACGTGGACTTCATGTAGCGGAACGGGCCATCGATGTACTCTGTGTCAATCGTATGCGTGTCAGGAAACAGGGTCACACGGCTGCCGAACCGTTCGCGAAACACCTTGAAGCTGATCACCAAGTCGGCCTCCATCACCTCGGCCAGTTCCACATGCGTCTGGCTGCGAATGCGGGCCGCGGCACACCATGGCAGGAATTTTGGATAATCGGCCACGTCGGCCACAAGATCGTACATTTGCTGCGCGGTATATGGCAGCTTGCGGGTTTCGGAATGGGTCGGCATTGCGGCTTGGTGCGGTTCCTCGTGACAATGGTGCGTCATGTCGTATTCTGCGGCCAGAGATCAAGAGGCCCGGCCCATGACGCGTCCTTATGTCATTGACGAGATGATATCCGCCAAGGCCATCGCGGCCCGGATCGAAGAGTTATGCCGCGACATCACGGCCGAGTTTGGGGCCACGAACAAGCTTGTGGTCGTGGGACTGCTGCGCGGGTCTTTCGTATTCATCGCAGATTTGGTCCGTGAACTGGATTTGCCCATCGAAGTCGACTTTCTAGAAGCTTCTTCGTATGGCGACAGCATGGAAAGCAGTCGAGAGGTTCGAATTTTGAAAGACTTACGCGGCGCAATTGAAGGCCGCGATGTGCTGGTGGTCGAAGATATCGTTGATACCGGCCACACGTTGAACCACGTCACCAAGCTTTTGCTCAGTCGTGGTCCCGCCTGCCTGAAATCCATTGCATTGCTCGACAAACCCAGCCGCCGCGAAGTGGATTTTCGCGCAGACTGGATCGGGTTCGAGATACCGGACGAATTCGTGGTGGGATATGGAATCGACTTCGCGCAGCGCAACCGCAATTTGCCATTCATTGGCAAGGTTCGCTTTACGGATGATCCCGCCTGAGCCGCCGCACATGCGCGCATCCGGGCATCACATCAACGCGGCGCGCCACGACATCAGAAAACCGAGTGCGCGCCCTTGTCGTGTTGCAATGCGCCACTGAGCAGCGCCGCAAAATGGTCGCCCAGTGTCTCGGTTCCGAACTCCGGTGTCTGTTGGGCATCATATGCTTGACGCTCCGGGTCCCAAACCAACATGGATTCTATGGCATAATAGCGACCGGTTCGGGCAAACTCGGCCTTGTCGGCCAAGGACGGTCTGATATGTCCCACAGCTGTCAGCACCGATCCGATCGTCGTTAACATCGCCACGGGAACTGACCGAAATCGAGGCGGTTTTTTCAGAATATCAAACAGAAGTTCGCCTTGCGCGCGCGGCGTCAGCGCAGGTCCGGGCCCACCAATTGGCAGGATCCGGTTTTGCAAGTCCGGGTCGTTCAGGCACCGCGCGATATACTTGCCCAAATCGCGGTCGCTGATCGGCTTGCACGCGGTCAGCGTCCCATCACCGAATATCAGGTAGGGTTTGCCCGCCTTCACACGCTCCACCTGCCCGGACAGAGATTTGAAAAACGCGGTCGGCCGTACGATCGAGTAGACGAGACCCGAGGTCATCAATTCGGTTTCAAAGGCGAGTTTGGCATGTTGAAACGCCAAAACAGGCTTCTGCACACAGATCGCCGACAAAAGCACGAACTGGCCAACGCCAGACTGCTGTGCGGCCGCCAAAATCTGGCTATGGGCCTGATGATCAATGGCCCATGCATCTTTTGGCGCCCCGGTGCGCGAGGCAAGACAGGATACAACCGCATCAACCTGCCGGCCTGAAAATGCGTTTTCAATCAACGCGTTCCGATCGGTCAGGTCCCCTTCGCAGCGCGTCACATGATCCGGCAGACCAGCGCTGCCCGAACGCACGAAGCAGGTCACATCATGGCCGGCATCCAGCAATGCGCGCAAAGCGCCCTGCCCCGCCGTTCCGGTCGCCCCAAAAAGCAGAACGTGTTTCGCTGTCATGCCGGCACGGGGATCAGGCCAATCCCAGCCGATCCTGTCGGGCCGCGCGCAAGCGCGCGAAATCATCGCCCGCGTGATAAGATGACCGGGTCAATGGCGTTGCCGATACCATAAGGAACCCTTTGCCAAAGGCGGCTTTCTCGTAGGCGGCAAATTCTTCGGGCGTGACGAACCGATCCACGCGGTGATGCTTGGGTGTCGGTTGCAAATACTGCCCGATCGTCAGGAAATCGATGTCAGCGGCCCGCATATCATCCATCACTTGCAAGACAGACTGCCGGTCTTCGCCCAAACCAACCATGATCCCCGATTTGGTGAACATGGACGGGTCGAGCTCTTTCACCCTTTGCAAAAGCCGCAGCGAATGGAAATACCGGGCACCGGGGCGCACTTCTGGGTACAGACCCGGCACGGTTTCAAGATTATGATTGAAGACGTCTGGTTGTGCTTCGACGACCGTTTCAAGTACGGATGGCGCACATTTCAAAAAGTCTGGCGTCAGAATTTCGATCGTTGTGCTGGGCGAGCGGTGCCGGATGGCCCGGATGGTTTGGGCAAAGTGGTCGGCACCGCCGTCCTCAATGTCGTCCCGGTCTACACTGGTGATCACGACATGGTTCAATCCAAGCGTCTCGACCGCGTGCGCCACGCGGCCGGGCTCGAACGCGTCAAGCGCTTCTGGCGGTTTGCCGGTGGCAATGTTGCAGAAGGTGCAGGCCCGCGTGCAAACCTCGCCCATGATCATCATTGTCGCGTGCCCTTGGCTCCAGCATTCCCCAACATTCGGGCAGCCGGCTTCTTCGCAGACGGTGACCAGGCGGTTTTCACGCATGATCTTGTGCGTTTCGGCAAACCCCTTGCCGCCCGGCGCTTTAACGCGAATCCAGCTTGGCTTTTTGGGCTGCGGATTGTCAGGGCGCCGCGCTTTTTCCGGGTGGCGCTGTTCGGGGATTTTTAGATCGCGCACGGGCTATAGTCCTTTGGCCGACGGTTTGCTTAGCGTAAACGTAATGATCAGAACGGGAAAGCGCCACTGTGGCATAGCCGCCATGCAACAGTTAGCTTGCAGGTGGGACAAACCTGCGCCGACACCCGTCGACCAACGTTGTCCCAACCTCTTTGATCAGGTCCGACAAGTCCTTGAACCACAAATCGTTCGGCGTGCTGGCACGGCGCACCAAGGCCACTGTGCGAAAGGGTTCCGGATCAGGAAACCGCAGCACGTTGAGCTCCCGGGTCGCCGACAGCTCTGTTTCGACCGCTGTCTCTGGCAGCAACGTCAGTCCAAATCCTGCCGCGACCAAGCGGGACAAGGTGGCCAGCGACGAGGCCCCCATGTCAATGCCGGGGTTTGTGCGATCCTTGCCGCATGCGTCCAGTGCCTGATCCGTCAAGCAATGACCGTCCTCCAGCAACATCAATTGCCGTTCGTCCAGATCCCGCGGCCGGATTACGGCGCTGTTCGATTGCGCCAGCCCAAGCCGGTGTGTCGATCCGGCCAACAGGAACCGATCTTCAAACAGCGCCGTTGCCGTCAAGGCGGCGTGCTCAACCGGGAGAGCCAAGACCGCCGCGTCCAGATCACCCTGGATCAGACGGCTCGTCAACTGATCGGTCTGCGCCTCTTGCACCTGAACCGAAAGCGACAGATCGCCCGCCCGCAATGCGCCAAGCACCCCCGGCAACAGATAAGGGGCCAGCGTCGGTATGAACCCGATGGCAAGCGATTGCTGACCTGACACACGCTCGGCCGCGATTTTTTCCAGGTCATCCGACTCGGACAGGATGGCGGTGGCATGGTCCAGAACCTCGCGGCCAAACGGGGTCAGAAACACGTCACGGGCCGCCCGTTCGACAAGTCGGCCACCCATCATCTCTTCCAGCGCGCGGATCTGAACGGACAGTGCCGGTTGTGACACGTGGCAAGCCGCTGCCGCGCGACCAAAGTTGCGATGATCTGCAAGCGCTTTGAAGTAAGTCAGCTGGCGCAAGGTAAACCTCATAACCTTGGCTTATCACCAGCGCCGCCAAGCGCAAGCAGAACATATGTTAACCGATCATGTGGTGTTGTGATGAAAGGTCGGCATAGTGCCGACTGAGACGCTGCAGCGCGATGCGCAAGACGATTTTGCCCGACCGCGCCGACCAGCCAAGATGTTTCTCAACATTTTCAAGGCCTTGCAGATAACAGCAGCACCGCAACGCAACATCGGAAAGCCCCGGCCCCAGTTCGGCCAGTGCCTGTTCAACCCG
>CAWUIW010000269.1:0-4570 GCA_963922515.1 uncultured Rhodobacterales bacterium
CACAAGGTGCAGTACGCCAGCGCAACCGGTATGCCCCCGATCACATCGTTGAACATTTCATGCCAGCCCATGATACGAAGTGGATAGGCCCTCGCATCGCCATTGATTTCGATGCCGAAGACAAGGTCTTTGTCATCAAGATACCCGGCCTCGGTTGCCGGTAGCATGTTCGGGTTGTCCAACGCGGGTATGCTATCCTTTATCGCACCGCCCCATGTGATTTCCTCGAACCGAATTTTCATGCGATCTGGCGTCAGGTACTCTGGCCGAAGAAAGTCGACAAAATTCTCATCGATGCGCAGGAAAAGATCCCGCTTCAGTTCCGTGTATGCCGCCGGTGCGGGATACTCGGGATGCGCTTCTTGCCACAACATCCAGTCGAACCACCCTTCCCGGTCCCGGTCACCTGTCAACTCGGCAAGCGTGAGCTCAAGCGGTATTTGACTCATCCGGGTGAACCGCATGGCAAAGATCAAGGCAGGGGCCATATCCGGCGATCCGCGTTCGAGAATTGCGGTTATCGCCTCGTCTCGCGCGCCCGGCGGGCCAAAGATCAGCGGCTCCAGTTCAATGTCCGATTGGGCAAATACGCTTTTTGGACTGGCAAGCGCCCCAAACATCGCAAGGGCAGTGCGGCGTGTCAGCATGACGACCTCCTGGTTTGCCCGCAACGCTGCGGCAATTGGTGATCACATGCACATGACGTCTGTGAGAGGCACGATTTCGTGTGGTACCCGCGGCCGGACTCGAACCGGCACGGCCTTCCGGCCTAGGGATTTTAAGTCCCCTATGTCTACCATTCCATCACGCGGGCAGTGCCGCGCGAAAATACCCATCCAAGTGCCAGTGTAAAGCGCCGTTCAGATGTCTTGATCCACGGGCGCAAGTGGTCCGCCAGGCGCGGCAAGCCCGCGTTCCGGCAACCACGGGTTCATGGCCATGGCAGCTTCTAGAACCGTGCGGGCCTCGTCCATGCGACCTGCGCCCATTAGCGACAAAGCCTTGCCCGACAAGGCCGCGATGTGGCGCGGCGACAGCGCAAGCGCACGGTCCAGGTCAACCAGTGCCCCCTCGAAATCGCCACTTAGAAAGCTCACGAACGCTCTTTGATTGTAGCCTTCGGCATATTCCGGGCAGTACTCGACCAAGCGATCAAAATTTGTGCGCGCACCCAGCAGATCATAGGACGACCGGCGCGCCATACCCTTGTCCAGCAGTTCTTGCGAAGCTTCATCCGGTGCATCCGCCCAAAGCGCCCACATCTGGTCGGACAAGACACGGGCAGAGCGTTCGTCGGGTGCTTGCTGGATGCGCTCGATCAGTTGAGTCAGTGCAACGTTGTGGTCTGGGGCCGACGGGCAGGTTTCGGCTAAAGTCACATTTGCAGCGAAGATCGCCAGCGAAAAAGCAAGTGCGCGCGTGTTGATCATGGTCAAATGGTGGCCTTTCTTTCGGCGACGTCAAGTTTTCTGGTAGCGGCGGACAGAACAGGTCACCTGACTTCTTGCTTGACCATTGTTGGCCTGCACATCAGCTTTCCATCATGTTTCCAATCCGAGATCACAACCCATCCGGTCGCACCCCCATCGTGGTCTATACCCTGATCGGGCTGAACGTTCTGATCTTTCTTGCCGGCCTGTCCGTGCAGGCGGACATGCGCGCTGTGCATGAGCTCTATGCGACCTATGCGGTGATCCCCGCACGGATCATCTCAGGCGGCGGCTATGAAACACTGATCACCTCACAATTCATGCATGCAGGCCTGATGCATATCGCCGGCAACATGCTGTTCTTGTGGATATTCGGCGACAACCTCGAAGACCGGATGGGGCACATTGCTTTTCTTCTGTTCTACCTGGTGTGCGGGGTTGGCGCCGCGCTGATCCAAGTGGCCACCAGCCCGTCATCCACCGTGCCGATGGTGGGAGCCTCCGGCGCCATCGCAGGTGTGATGGGCGCCTATCTGTTGCTGTTCCCCAAGGCGCGTGTCGATATCTTGCTGTTTTTGATTATAATTATCCGGATTTTCCCGATACCGGCATGGATCATGCTGGGCTTGTGGTTTGGCATGCAATTGGTCGGCGGTGTCGGCAGTGATCCGGACGGCGGCGGCGTGGCCTACTGGGCGCACGCGGGGGGTTTCGTCGTCGGGTTGGCCGTCACGGTGCCGCTTTGGCTGCGGTTGGGGGGACAGGCATTTTGGAACGTGAATCATGGCGCCCCACCGCACCCCGAAGCGACATACGACCTCTCAGCAACCCGGATCCCACGCGTCACGCGCAAGCGCCCCGCATCACGTCGAGGCCCGTGGGGCGGTTGAGACTTATCTGCGAATGATTTTTGCGAAAGAGTCGAACACCGGCTCGTTCGCGCAAATGACGCTGCCGTCGCCAAGTATGTTGCCATCTTTTGCCAAGGGTTCGGCAAGCCCGCCGGCTTCGCGGACGATAATCAAACCGGCGGCGAGATCCCACGCATTAAGGTTCCGCTCCCAGTACCCCTCGTACCGACCAGCGGCGACGTAGGCCATGTCCAGCGCCGCAGCCCCCCAGCGCCGCACCCCCGCACAAACCGGCATCAACTGCGCCAAATCCTGCAAGCTTTCGGGCAATTCAGGACGACCGCCAAATGGCAAGCCGGTCGCGAAAATACACTCGGTCAGTCGATGGCGATCAGAGACGCGCAAACGCTGGTCGTTCATCCACGCCCCGGCGCCTTTTTCGGCAAAGAACATCTCGTCCTTGGCGGCATCAAACACAACACCAGCCACGATTTCACCCTTGTGTTCCAACGCAATGGACACCGCCCAATGCGGCAAGCCGTGCAGGAAGTTCGTGGTTCCGTCCAGCGGATCCACGATCCAACGGCGTGTTGGGTCTTGGCCCTTGATTTCCCCGCCCTCTTCAGCAGCCCAACCATAATTCGGCCGCGCCTCGAGCAAGTCAGCCTTCAACATTTCTTCGGCCGCGATGTCCGCCTTGGACACGAAGTCGCCTGCACCCTTCGAAGACACCTGAAGGTTTTCGACTTCGCGGAAGTCCTTGACCAACGAGCGACCGGCCCGGCGAGCCGCCTTGATCATGATGTTGAGATTTGCGCTGCCGATCATCTGGGACTCCTGTGAACAGGCCGGGCGTATACGCCTCGCGAGCCATGTTGCCAAGCCTTGTTGACGTTGCGTTGACGCATGGCAGCCTTGCGCCGGGCCGCCACCATGGGGCACCGTCGATGCAGCGGATGAGGAGACCCGAAAATGACAGACCAAATGCGCCGTATCGCCTTGGCATCGCGTCCCACCGGCGCGCCGGTGGACGATAACTTTTCGCTTGAAACGGGGCCGATCCCCACACCGGGCGATAACGAAGTCGTCGTGCGGGTGCACTATATGTCGCTGGATCCGTACATGCGCGGGCGCATGGACGACGCCAAGTCATACGCCGCGCCAGTGCCAATCGGTGGCACCATGGAAGGCGGCGGCGTGGGCGAGGTTATCGCATCGAACAGCTCGCATTTTCAGGTTGGCGACCTTGCATTCGGGATGTTTGGCTGGGCAACGCACGGGTGTCAGCCAGCCAATGCCGTGCGCAAGCTGGACCCGTCGCATGGCCCGATCACGGCGGCTTTGGGCGTGCTTGGGATGCCGGGGTTCACAGGGTGGTACGGGTTCACCGAGCTTGGGCGCCCCAAAGCCGGTGAAACATTGGTGGTCGCGGCAGCCACGGGGCCTGTCGGCTCGATGGTTGGCCAGCTTGCTCGGCTGATGGGCTTGCGCGCGGTTGGTATTGCCGGTGGCGCCGACAAATGCGCCTTGGCGACCGAAACATTTGGCTTTGACGCCTGCCTGGATCACCGCGCCTACGACACGGCTCGGGATTTGCGGGCGGCGCTGGCCGAAACCTGCCCGGATGGCGTGGATATCTATTTCGAAAACGTGGGCGGCAAAGTTCTGGAAGCGGTTTTTCCATTGCTGAACAACTTCGCCCGCATCCCGGTGTGCGGGATGATCAGTTGGTACAATGCAGGCGGACTTGGCGCCGATGCGTCGGATGGGGGGCTGACCGCTCCGGCACTTTGGCGCAACATTTTGGTCAAGTACATGTCAGTCAACGGATTCATCATTTCGAACCACTTTGATCGGTACCCCGACTTTCTGCGCGATATCGGCCCGAAAGTGGCAAAGGGCGACGTCAAGTTCGTCGAAGACGTGGCAGAGGGCCTTGAAAATGCGCCCCGGGCATTCATGGGACTGCTCGAGGGCAAGAATATTGGCAAGCAGGTCGTCAAGCTGATCTGAGCAAGCCAACATTAGCAAGACTTATGCTTGTTGCAGTTTGCGCGCCTCGACGCGCGCAAGCTTAATCAGGTCCTGAACAAAGCCTTTTTCGTTGTCATCAGTGCGAATGGCCGCATAAAGGCGTCTTGTGATTCCTGTTTCCGTAAGCGGGCGCGTGACATAATCGCTGGAGTACTTCACTTCGCGCACCACCCAATCGGGCAAGACAGAGACCCCGCGGTTTGACGCCACCGACAACAAGATCACAGCCGTCAATTCGACTTGGCGGATCGCCGC
>CAWUIW010000270.1:0-4561 GCA_963922515.1 uncultured Rhodobacterales bacterium
GCGCTGGCATTGACGCCCGGCGCAGCGCAGCTGGAAAAAGATCACGTTTCCGCATGATTGACCGAACCAAATCGGCACGGCGCTATACTAACACTGCATAACGCGCCATCACATATTGGATCACCGCCATGCCACGCCTGACCCGACGCACCGCCCTCGCCGGCCTCATTGCCACACCGTTTCTGGCCCGGTCAGCCCATGCCCAACCGTTTGTTTACGAACTGGATCGGGCCAAATCGATCGTCGGATTCACGTATGAGCTAAGCGGCGTAGAGCAAAAAGGGTCCATGCCAGTCCTAAGCGCCGATATCTCGATCGATTCGCAGCGCCTCGACACAGCCCGTGTCGATGTAGCTGTCAGCGCCGCCCGCGCGCGCACCGCGCTTATCTTTGCAACCGATGCATTGAAAAGCCCGTCCGTCCTCGACACGGACAATCATCCGGAAGTCCGGTTCGTTTCGCGCAGCATCCGGTTGGCCCAAGATGGGCGCCTGTCAGGAGGCGCCAAAATGACCGGGGATCTCACGATGCGCGGTGTCACGCGACCCCTGTCATTTGACGCGGATGTGTATCGTGCGGCTGGATCGGCTCCTGACGACCTTTCAAAACTACAGGTCCGCTTGCGCGGTCGACTAAACCGCAGCGCGTTTGGCGCCAGCGGATATGCCAACTTGGTCGGCGATACCGTTACGCTTGATATCCAGACCGTGATCACTGCGCTGACATAAACCAGCGAAACCGACGCACTTCGTCGAATACGGACAAGCGCAGGCACCTGTGGCCGCCATGTTGGGCGCGTTATGCGCACGCTTATTTCATTCACCGCTTTGTTTCTCTCTGTCGCTTTGCTTCAGCTGTCCTCGGGCGGGGTCAGCCCGCTTGATGCCTTGTCGGGCCTTGAGCTGGGGTTCACCACGCAGCAAATCGGTATCCTTGGGTCGGCTCACTTTGTCGGGTTTTTCATCGGCTGCTGGTGGGCGCCTCGACTGATGGGGGATGTGGGGCATTCACGTGCCTTTGCAGCCTTCACCGCGGCAGGCGCGATCGGGTTGCTGGCGCATATGGTGATCGTCGACCCAACCGCTTGGGCGATCATGCGGATTGCATCCGGCATGTGTGTCGCCGGCTGTTACACGGTCATCGAGTCCTGGCTGCAATCAAAGGTCACGAATGAAACACGTGGGCGCACCATGGGCGTATACCGGGTGGTCGACATGACAGGGTCTTTGTTAGCTCAGTTGATGATCGGCGTGTTGGAGCCCGCCGACTACGTGTCCTACAACTTTCTGGCCATCTTGTGCTGCGCTGCGTTGCTGCCCCTGACATTGACGCGGGTCAAACAACCCGAAACCCCAGACGCCCCACGTTTGAAACCAATGCTTGCGGTGTCTCGGTCCCCCTTGGCGGCGGCCGGTGTGGTCGTGGCCGCATTGTCCGGCGCCAGCTTTCGTATGGTCGGACCTATCTATGGTCAGGAGGTTGGCCTGAGCGCGGATCAAATCGCTTGGTTTCTGGCCGCTTTCGTTCTTGGCGGGGCCCTGGCCCAGATCCCGGTGGGATGGCTGGCGGACAAGTACGACCGCCGCTGGGTACTGATCTGGCTGTCGATCGCTTCTGCCATCAGTTCCATTGTCACCATCGGCGCGCAAGGCAGCGGGACGATTGGCGTGATGACAAGCGCGTTTCTGTTCGGGTTGGTCAGCTTTCCGATCTACTCGGTCGCGGCAGCCCATGCGCATGACTTTGCCAAACCCGAAGAACGGGTAGAGCTTTCTGCGGCGCTGATGTTCTTCTTTGCCCTGGGGGCGATCGCCGCGCCTTATGCGTCCTCCGTTCTGATCAGCTGGTACGGACCAGCAGCCCTTTTCGCGATGATCGCGGTCGCGCATGTTATCCTGATCATCTTCGGCGTCGCGCGGATGCGGGCGCGGCCAACCGCGGAGGAACGCACGCGCTATGTCTATGCGCCGCGTACGTCATTCCAGATTGGACGCCTGACAGGGGCGTCGCGCGATACGTCAAAGAAGGACTGAGCGGGGTTTTAACCCCATCGTGCCACTGATAAAGACACGCCGATACGACAGCTCAAAGGCGCGCTGATGACACGTCACCTGATCACCTCGGCCATTCCGTACATCAACGGGATCAAACATCTGGGAAACCTGATTGGCAGCCAGTTGCCAGCGGACCTTTTCGCGCGGTACCAGCGGGGGCGTGGCAACGAGGTTCTGTTTCTGTGTGCAACGGACGAACACGGAACCCCCGCCGAGCTGGCCGCGGCCAAGGCCGGCCAGCCGATTGCCCAGTACTGCGCTGAAATGCACACGATCCAAGCCGATATCGCGCAACGCTTCCGGCTGTCATTTGATCACTTCGGGCGGTCTTCCAGCCCGCAAAACCATGCACTGACCCAGCATTTTGCAGGTAAACTGGCCGATGCAGGGTTGATCCGCGAAGTCAGCGAACGACAGGTCTATTCAAATGGAGATGGCCGCTTTCTGCCCGATCGCTATATCGAAGGCACCTGCCCCAATTGCGGATACGAAAAGGCCCGCGGCGATCAATGCGAAAACTGCACAAAGCAACTTGACCCCACCGATCTGATCAATCCGCGATCGGCCATCAGTGGATCGACTGATCTGGAAGTGCGCGAAACCAAGCACCTATACCTGCGTCAGTCCGCATTGAAAGACGATCTGGACGCATGGATCGACAGCAAAACCGATTGGCCGATCCTCACCACATCGATTGCCAAGAAATGGCTGCACGACGGCGACGGCCTGCAGGATCGGGGCATCACCCGCGACCTTGACTGGGGGATTCCGGTCAAAAAGGGCGCCAACGACTGGCCGGGTATGGAAGGCAAGGTATTCTACGTCTGGTTTGACGCCCCTATCGAATACATCGCCTGCGCAGGGGAATGGTCCGAGGCCACCGGCGGCGACTGGGAACGCTGGTGGCGCACCGACAAAGGCGCAGATGATGTGCGGTATACCCAGTTCATGGGTAAGGACAACGTACCCTTCCACACCCTGTCTTTCCCCGCGACGATCCTTGGATCGGGTGAACCGTGGAAGATGGTGGATCACCTGAAATCGTTCAACTACCTCAACTATGACGGCGGCCAGTTCAGCACATCGCAAGGGCGCGGTGTGTTCATGGACCAGGCGTTGGAGATATTGCCCGCCGACTACTGGCGGTGGTGGTTGTTGAGCCATGCACCGGAAAGCAGCGACAGCGAGTTCACGTGGGAGAACTTCCAGCAATCGGTGAACAAGGACCTGGCCGATGTCCTTGGCAACTTTGTGAGCCGCATTACCAAGTTCTGCCGGTCCAAATTTGGCGAATGCGTCCCAGAGGCCGGTTCATACGGGCCCGAAGAAGAAGCCCTGATCGCCGACATCACAGCGCGGGTCCGCGTCTACGAAAAATTCATGGACGGCATGGAAGTGCGCAAGTCAGCGCAAGAGCTGCGCGCGATTTGGGTGTCCGGCAACGAATACCTGCAAAGCGCCGCGCCTTGGTCCACGTTCAAAACCGACCCGGACAAGGCTGCTGCGCAAGTGCGCTTGGGCCTAAACCTTATCCGCTTGTATGCTGTTCTAAGCGCGCCGTTCATTCCTGACGCCAGCGCCGAGATGCTGCGAGCGATGCAGACAGACGATGCCGGCTGGCCGGACGACGTTGCCGCCGCACTGACCGCTTTGCCAGGAGGGCACAGTTTTACGGTGCCCGACGTGTTGTTTGCCAAGATCACCGATGACCAGCGGGAAGACTGGCAGAGCCGGTTCGCAGGACAGCGGACCTAAGCACCGCATCTGCCCGGCTCACCCTTCGTAAAGCTCGGATTTTGCCGCCAGGTATCCATTCCAGGCGAACCAATAGGCGATGTGTCCCGCAACACGCGGCAACCGCGCGCCGGATTCTGACACGAGTGCGGCTTCTTCCATTCGCCACGCCGTCCCGTCGGAAATCAGGCTGCCATCCTTTGCGCGCTCGAACACCCGATCCCGGCGTTCATAAGCCCGGACCGTACGCGTGGCCTGATCCCCGACCAACACCAACGGGGTGTTCACGATATGATCGTTGATTACACGCCCGCCATCAAACGCCATCAGCGGCCAGGCTTTCGCCCCGCCAAAGGTCCGGATGCCGAACACGTATGATTTCTGTGCATGCAAACGTTCGTCCGTAACCGTGGGGAACATCAGCTCTGGCGAGGCAAAGTACTCACGGTACACCACACCGGACCCGTAGTTGCGCCGGTGTCCGGTTTCCAGCGACAGAACCGTTGTTTCGGGATTGGCAGCGCGCCAGTTGGCCCAGGTGTCGATCGCGACCGGCCTTTGCTGAAGTTCAATACCGCTGTCTACCAAGGGACCGACCACCGGGCGACCGGTAAACTGGTTCCAAAGCGAGTGCGTTTCCCGATCGAACATCAACTTGTTCGACCGATACAGGAACCCCGATGAGCCAAACACCAAGGGCGAGGCGCGTTCCGGCACCTGTGTTTCAAACAGGATACCCGAACCGCACAAGGTGCAGTAAGCCAGCGCAACCG
>CAWUIW010000271.1:0-4539 GCA_963922515.1 uncultured Rhodobacterales bacterium
ACCCGAATTCGGCGCTGCACAGCAGCCCGGCCTCTTCGAGGTTCACATACAGCGTGGCGCGGGCCATGTTGACGAAGGGCAAAAGGCGTTCAGCTTTGCCCGGTGAAGCGGGTGCAACACGCAGATCTGCAGCTGCAAAGGCCGGGCTGCGCGCGATCCGTTCGAGCAGCGAATGTGTCAGGTTGCCATCCAGGGCAATGTACCCGTTATACGGGGCGTCATCGCTGCCCAGCGGCCCGCGGGTCAGTGGGCGCAGTATCTTGTCATCGGCAGTTTCCAATGAATGTGCATCGGCAATTGCCGCGATCAGACCATTCGCCCCTTCGACCGCCATGTAGCGATCGGTGGGCAGATCTTCGGACCTGTACAAATGATCCGTGATCAACCCAAGTTGGTTGCAAGCCTGCAGCAACTCTTCGCCTTCGGCGTCCCGGCCGATCGCAGAGAGAAGGGTCGGCGCCAACCCAAAACGGGCCAAGGTCATTGCGATGTTCAGCGCAACTCCGCCGGGCAGACGCGTGATCCGGCCCGGCACGTCTGACCCTTGGCGCATATGTGTGGCGGACCGACCGATCACGTCCCAAAGGACGCTGCCGATGCACAGAATTTCGATCGAAGAGGGTGCCGAAGTCATGCCGTGTTCATGACGGGAAAGCGGATGGCGTGCAAGGGCTGCTCAGTCGGGTATGTGAAAGGTCATGGCGGCCCATAGCGTGTCCCAGACCGCTTTGCTGCCATCGGCGGACTCGCGTAGGATGACGGCATCCAAAAGGTATGTACGCCCGGCCTTGACAGGTAGGTCGGCACGGCCGTCTGCATCGGTGCGATGCAAGGTGACGGTGACCATGCCATCCGGTGCCTCTTCGAACATCTCGATCTGGGCATCTGGTCTTGGCCTGTCTCCATCAAACAACTGGACGGGCAAGAACTGCAGGTTCTTGGTCGTATACGGGTTGGCCCCGGCCACGAACTCGGTTTCCAGCCCGAACCTGCGGTCTAATCCTGCGCCGGTGCCGACAGCAATCAATGATTTGGCGTGCCTTGTGTAGCTTTCAAAAAAGCCCTCTTCCGGCAAACCGCGGCCCAGGTGACGGGCGCGCATGTCTGCAAAGTCCTTGTGATCGGCAAAGGCCTGAAACTTGGCCCAGCTTCTGTAGCGGATCGTTGACGGGGCGGTTTCATGCAGCACCACCAACAGGCCAGTTCCCTCCGGTGTGAAGTTTAATGCCGGTGAGTCGCCCATGCGCGGTGCAATTTCAGTCACTTCGTTTCCAAAGCCTACTTCGAAACGGGCGGATTGCTTGTCGAAATAGGGCAGGTCGATCCCGCGAAAGTCTTCGCCATTCCGAAAAAAGGCCCGTACTTGTTCATTGGGCGCAATTTGATATTCCTCAGGCGATATCCAGAATTCATGGCTTGCGGCGGCAGTTGACATGCAGCATGCGACGATCAGGGACAGAACGATAGGAAAACGCGACAACATGCACCACTCCTTGCACTTTTTGCCAAAATTGATCTTGTCCTTGGCCGCGTCAACCATAGCGTTTGTCTTGGGTGTGGTCACGGTCGTTGCACATGAAGTGACACCGACGATCGCCGACATGTCCGTGGACGGGACCACGCTGCACGTGGACATGCGTATGAATGTCGAAGCCTTCGTCGCAGGCATCGACCTTGATGGCGTCGAGGATACCGACGAAACGCTGGGGGCTGCGTCTTACGACACTCTGCGGGCATTGTCGGCCGATGCGCTGCGGCCGGAATTCGAGACCTTTGCCGCGCAATGGCTGTCCGGCATTGGCATTGTGGCGGACGGGACCCCGGTGGTGCTGGACCTGCGATCACTGAACATCCCACCGGTTGGCAATATTGAACTGCCAAGAACTTCGCAAGTGGTGCTGTCTGGTGCCTTGCCGGATGGCGTGGCCACGGTGCAGGTCACATGGCCCAAGGGGGCCGGCGGTCTGGTCCTGCGGCAACAGGGCGTGCCCGAACCCTTTACAGGGTTTCTTGAAGGCGGCGAAACAAGTATCCCCATTCCCTTGGCGGGGGGCGCAGCACCCACCGGATGGGAGACATTTGCCACCTATATCCCGGTCGGTTTTGACCATATCTTGCCCAAAGGGTTGGATCACATCCTGTTCGTGCTGGGCCTGTTCTTTCTCAGCCTGCGTATGCGCACTCTGATCTGGCAGATCAGTGCTTTCACTCTTGCACATACTGTCACCCTTGCCTTGGGCGCTTTGGGCCATGTGTCAGTGCCGGGGCAGATCGTGGAGCCGCTCATCGCCGCGTCGATCGTGTTTGTGGCTGTAGAAAACCTGTTTACAGACGGTTTGAACCGCTGGCGCCCGGCGGTGGTGTTCGGGTTTGGCCTGTTACATGGCTTAGGATTCGCATCGGTGCTGGAAGAATTCGGATTGCCGAGCGATCAGTTCATTCCGGCTTTGATCGGGTTCAACGTAGGTGTCGAGATCGGCCAGTTGACTGTCATCGCGCTGGCCTTCGTCCTGGTCGGTTACTGGTTCGGTCAAAAACCCTGGTACCGGGCGCGCATAGCAATTCCGGCGTCCTGTGTCATCGCCGCTGTCGGGGCTTGGTGGGTGATCGAGCGGGTCTTTCTTTAACCCATGGCTGCGACCAACCGCGCCAGCGCGGCTTTTGGCGCTTCATCGGCCCAAATCTCGTCGCCGATGCCAAAAAAATCGGTCCATGGGGCGAGGTCGGCCATTGTCGCCTCGGTCAGGCCGCCTTCGGCGACAACGGGCAATTCGATCATTTCTGACCACCATTGAAAAATCTCTGCGTCGGCACTCGTGCCGTCGCCCAGCAACCCGGCAGAAACCGGACCAAAGCTCACATAATCTGCCCCGGCTTCGCCGGCCGTCATGCCATCATGACGGGAGGTGCCGCAAAAGCTGCCGACAATGGCATCCGGTCCCAGCGCTTTTCGCGCGGTGCGCACCGATCGGCCGGCATCGGTGAAATGCACCCCGTCCAGCCCAAGGCGTTCCGACATTTGCAAATGGTCTGTCACAACAAGCGCGATGTCGCGGGCATGCGTGACCTCGCGCAAGGCATCTGCCGCGCGGGACCACGTGTCTGCATCCGTTGATGACAGGGAAAGCCGGACGCAGGCGATCTCTTGCGCGTCCAGAACCGATGCGAGCGTTTCGGGGAACGTGGACACGTCGAACCGGGCGGGTGTGATCAGGTAGAGTTGGGGCTGCTCGGTCATCATTCCTTGTCCGCATCGTTCCAACGGTTTTGCCCCTTTATCGCAATGGCGCGCCGGGGCAAACCCGTTCGGTGCATTCGCTTGCTCCCGCAACGCTCTGCGATTAGAGCGGGCCCATTCTAGCCGGAGACCCGCATGCCAACTGACACAGCTCAACCCGCTTTTGTGCTCGTACGTCCCCAGATGGGCGAAAACATTGGGGCGGCGGCGCGGGCTATGTGGAATTTTGGGTTGGACCGGATGCGGATTGTCGCGCCTCGGGACGGATGGCCCAACCCAAAGGCTGTCGCAATGGCCAGTGGAGCCGGGCGTCTGCTGGACGAAGCCCCGTTGCATTCGACCACCGCCGAGGCAGTCGAAGACTGTGCATATGTCTTTGCGACCACCGCACGTCCGCGAGGATTGACGAAACCGGTGTTCAGCCCAGAGCGGGCCATGGCGTTGGCGCACGAGAAAATTTCAGCGGGCGCCCGGGTCGCCGTGCTGTTTGGCCCAGAGCGGGCGGGATTGGAAAATGATGATATTGCGCGAGCCAACGCCATCATCTCTGTGCCGGTGAACCCGGAATTTGCATCGCTCAATCTGGCGCAATGCGTGTTGCTGACAGCGTATGAATGGCGCCGCCAGACTGCCGACATCGATCATGAAAGCACGGATATCGGCAAGTCGGATTGGGCCACGGGGGTCGAAGTGGAAAAACTGGCCCGTCACTACGAGGACCGGCTGCAAGAGGCTGGTTTTTTCTTTCCTCCCGAGAAAGCTGGCGGGATGAAGATCAACTTGCGCAACCTGTGGAGCCGGATGCAACTGACCCGCGCCGATGTTCAGATGCTGCATGGCGTGATGCGGCAGATGGTCCGTTGGAAAGATCGGCAGGACTAGCGGCTCTGGACGGCGGCGGCGCCGCCGCCTAGGTTCCCGCGAAACGACGAAAGGACGGAAATGAGCAGCAAGCGCAGCATTTTCGAAGAAGTGTCTGAGGACGACGCACCCCGCGCGGCCACACAGCCGGGCGCCATCGATCGGGGGCGCAAGGGCGCCCGGGGTGGGATACGTGTTTGGTTAATGATCCTGTTTGCATTGGTTGTTCTTATGATTTCGGTTGGGGGATTGACGCGGCTCACGGACAGTGGCCTGTCGATCACCGAGTGGCGTCCGATCACAGGCGCATTGCCTCCGCTGAATGCGGCGGAGTGGGACGCCGAATTTGAAAAGTACAAGGCCATTGAGGTATTCCTGATGCAAAACCAGTTGATGGAGATGAGCGATTTCATGGTCATCTTTTGGTGGGAGTGGGGCCA
>CAWUIW010000272.1:0-4499 GCA_963922515.1 uncultured Rhodobacterales bacterium
TGGCAACCTTGACCCAGACCTTTCAGAAGGCCGCAGGGAGGCCATACAAAATCTGCTGCGGCACCCGGCATTGCAGGAACCAAGCGCGCTAGCGGCTGTGCCGACTGTGGATTGGCGCACCAATGGCGGTCCTGGAAGGTTGCGTGTGTCTTATGTGCTGCCGTCGCGGAACATCATGGTCAAGGACGCTGGCGTGATGTGGCCCGATGTGTCAGGCGAGGACCCTGCCGACGTCACCCGGCATGCGGTCACTTGGGTTGATATCACCATCGCTCCTTAGGCCGATGGCCTGCGCCAGGGCTACGCTCACGGGCGTCGCTTCAAACTCGGGCAAAAGTGTATCGAACCGCGTGCTGTCCAGCCCGTGTGGCGTATTCCAGAGATACCGCATCTCAAGCAGGTGCTTGGCAAGGGGCCAAAAAGGCCGGGCCAATTGGACAGGCAACCAAGAGAACGGCCTAAGCCTGATGTCTGTGCGCAAAAGATCAGTCAGGTGACCTGCGATGTCTTGACCGGATAGGGTGTAGCCGGCAAACGGCACGTCTAGAAAGCGTGGCAAGGCATCGCGGTCGTCTGCAAGGGCGACGGCTGCGCGGACGATATCCGGCAGAAACGCCCACGCGTGTGGAATGTCGGGACGACCGGGATAAACCAGGATGTCTCGCTTTAACTTCTGGATCATGATCTTGTCGAACCAATTGCCTGATGGCTTGGTGTCCAGGTAGTCGCCGCCGCGCAAGATGATGGTGCGAATGCTATCGTTTTTGTAGCCCTGCTCCATTCTCACTCGGATCTGACCAAGCGGGTTTTGCGCCATGTGTGGGCTGCTTTCGGACCAAGGCAGGCTGGTCCCGGCCCCAAAGACATAGACGTTTCCCGGAACAATGACTGTGGCCCCCGCAGCGCGCGCCGCATTGCGAACTTCCGCATGCTGCGTTTCGACCTGAGCCGCCCAATCCGGATAGGGCGGATTGAGTGCGTTGACTATCACCGCGGCACCCTCTGATGCCCGCATCAAGTCGTCAACGCCGCGCCGGAACCGCCGCACCTGCCAGCCTGCGCGCGCAAACGCGACTGCAGCATGGCTTCCAAAACGCCCGCTCGCGCCAAGGATGAGTACAGTGTCTTTCATGGGTCACACTCGTGGTCGGTTGAAGTCGGTGTGAGTTTAAAATGCCCAAGATCTAAAAGAAATTGACGAAATAGCTTCACGGGGTATTCAATAATGCATGGATGATCACAGTGGTAAAGACTGGTCCCGTATCCAGAGCTTTTTGGCTGTTGCCGAAACCGGCTCGCTTTCGGGGGCAGCGCGCGCGTTAGGCGTGAGCCAGCCAACTGTGGGCCGCCACATCGAAGGGTTAGAGCGGGCTTTGGGCACCGAACTTTTTGAGCGGCACGCGCGCGGCTTCCACCTGTCGCCAACTGGCCGTCGCATGGTTCCAATGGCTGAACGCATGCGCGAAGCGATGAACTTGATCGAACTTACAGCGGCCGGCGAAGCGCAATCCGTAGCCGGAACGGTGCGTGTCACGGCGAGCGTCTTTGCCTCTCACTACATCCTTCCTCCCATCTTGTCCAAACTGCGGGCCAACGAACCGGCCATTCAGATTGAGCTTGTCGCGTCTGACGAAACCGAAAGCTTGCTGTTTCGCGATGCCGACATTGCCGTTCGGATGTACGAACCAACGCAACACGACCTTGTCGCGCGCCATATTGGCGACACGAATATTGGGGTCTTTGCTGCCACGGCGTATCTTGATCGGCGCGGCCGGCCCAAGGTGGCGTCGGAGCTGTTTGATCATGACTTGGTGGGCTACGATCGGACGCCCTTGATTTTGGACACCATGGCCAAAATGGGCCATCGGGTGGACCGCGAAGCGTTTGCGACACGGTGCGACAATCAAGCGGCGAACTGGGCGCTGGTTTGCGCTGGTTGTGGCATCGGCTTTGCACAATTGGCCGTCGGCCGTAGCAACTCGCTGGTCGAGGAACTGGACCTGGGTCTGGTCATCCCTTCGCTGCCGGTATGGTTGGTTGCGCATCCCTCGATGCGGCAAACCCCACGGCTCAAGCAGGTCTGGGCCGCTTTGGCAGATGGCCTGAAGGATGTGATCATCTAATTGTCTTCCGGCAGACGCCCCCGGAACATCCCGCGCGGCGGATAGGATTTTTCAAGCGCGAATTTGATTGCGTTGTGCAAATCGTCGATTTGAGGGCGTGCAAACGGCGATGTCTGCACCCAGCCAAAGTACAAGGTTTGATTGGGTGCAATGTAGAAATGCCCGGGTTCAAAGAAATATGCCGCTTCGGTCGACCCGGTTCGGGCCGACGACAAATGCAGCCCCCAGTCATCCCGCGCCGCAGCAAGGCTCATGCCGTAGCCGACCTTGGTGTTTTCGATTTGTGCTTTATCGGCTGTTTCTTGGGCGCGCGCCTGATCATCGCCGCTTAGCATGATGGTTTCGACGCCCATGTCGTCAAACAAGCCAAGCTTGGCGTCCAGCTCAGACATTTGCCGAATGCACAAAGGGCAATGCAAACCTCTGTAGAAGATCAAAAGCGTTCCATTCGTACCTGCGTGTTCTCGCAGATCAAAACGGCCGTGCGACAAGGTTTCGACGGTCAGGTTCGGGACCATTTCGGCAGGGTGCAACATCGGGTTTCCTGTTCAACAAGAGGGGGTGTTGTTGACGCTACATTGTTCGCGCGTTAGGGCAACGGCAACCGATAATCAGGAGATCCCGCATGACCAAACCTTCGCTCCTTGTCCTGCCTGGCGACGGCATTGGCCCAGAAGTTATGGCCGAAGTGCGCAAGATCATCGATTGGTATGGTGCCAAGCGGGATCTGGCCTTCGAGGTCAGCGAAGATCTGGTGGGGGGTGCGGCCTATGACGCGCACGGGACACCGCTGCATGATGATACGATGGCCCGCGCGCAACAGGTTGATGCCGTTTTGTTGGGCGCTGTCGGCGGACCAAAGTACGACGCCCTGGATTTCAGCGTGAAACCCGAACGTGGCCTGCTGCGGCTGCGTAAGGAAATGGACCTGTTTGCCAACCTGCGCCCGGCGCAGTGTTTTGACGCGCTGGCCGACTTCTCTTCGCTGAAAAAGGATGTTGTGGCCGGACTCGACATCATGATCGTACGCGAATTGACCAGCGGTATCTATTTTGGTGAACCGCGGGGGATCATTGAAGAAGGCAATGAACGCGTGGGCATCAACACGCAACGCTACACAGAAAGTGAAATTGATCGCGTGGCCCGCTCTGCTTTTGAACTAGCGCGCCGTCGCGGCAACAAGGTCTGTTCCATGGAAAAGGCCAACGTGATGGAAAGCGGCATTTTGTGGCGCGAAGTCGTGCAAAAGGTCCACGACGAAGATTACTCAGATGTTGAGCTGAGCCATATGTATGCAGATGCCGGTGCGATGCAGCTGTGCCGCTGGCCGAAGCAGTTTGATGTTATCGTCACAGACAACCTGTTCGGCGACCTGTTGTCTGATGCGGCTGCCATGCTCACCGGATCGTTGGGCATGTTGCCCTCTGCGTCGCTGGGATTGCCCATGGCCAATGGTCGACCAAAAGCGCTGTACGAGCCTGTCCACGGGTCTGCCCCGGACATTGCCGGCCAAGGCAAAGCCAACCCCATTGCCTGCGTTCTGAGTTTTTCAATGGCCCTGCGCTACAGCTTTGACGAAGGCGGTGAAGCGGATCGGCTGGAAGCCGCGGTCGAGCAGGTGTTGGCAGATGGGTTGCGCACCGCGGATCTGCTAGGCGAAGACGGCGCAACACCGGTGTCGACTGCGGAAATGGGCGACGCCATTGTCGCTGCGCTTGACAACAGTCTGTAAACGTCTCGATCGGACTGCCTAGGGCGTGCGCAAAAGCGCATTTGTCGCGGTAGCAAGTGCGCGGCAGGCCTTGTGCTTTGGGGCAGTAAAAGATTGATCTGGCGACGTTAGCGCAAACTTGATTCCGGTGGAGACTGTCCATGGGCCCGAACGCAAAAGGCGCTGCCATGGCGCTTGTTGGTTTTGGCGTGTTCGCCACACATGATGTTATTGTCAAAACACTGGGCGAACGGTTCGAGCCGTTCCAGATTGTTTTCTTTAGTGTGCTGTTCAGCTTTCCGCTGGTGACGCTGCTGATGGTGCGGGATTCGCAGGCGCATACGTTGCGGCCACGCCACCCTTGGTGGACGGCACTGCGCACCGTTTCGGTCGTGATGACCGCCGTATCCGCATTTTACGCGTTTTCGACGCTGCCCTTGGCAGAAACATACGCCATTCTTTTCTCGTCGCCCTTGTTGATCACAATCCTTGCTATTCCGGTGCTGGGAGAGCGTGTCGGACCGCGCCGCTGGGCGGCGGTGATCGTTGGCTTGGAGGGGGTTCTGGTGGTTCTGCGCCCCGGTGCAAACTCGTTGGGCCTTGCCCATGCGGCGGCCCATGTGGCGGCCTTGGGCGGTGCCTTGACTTCGATCCTCGTGCGCAAG
>CAWUIW010000273.1:0-4469 GCA_963922515.1 uncultured Rhodobacterales bacterium
GGGATTTGGCAGGAGGCGTTTGGTCATTCATGAAGGGACGTCCGGATGGCAAAAAACTGGAGAAGGGGATGGCGCGTTAAACGGCCATGGGCCTTCCCCGGGCCGCACGCCCACGATCCGCCCCAATTGTGCGGCTGATCAGGCTGACTTTGCTGACCTCTCCCTGCATGGGTCTTCCTTTTGTTTTAAGCAAGGTGACAGGAATAGGCTTGGAACGCTTGTCCAAAAGCGACCACGCGACAGGGTTTAAGAAAAACGTCTATATATCTATAAAGTCGGAATTTTATTTAATCAGCTTAGGGCGCATTTCGCCGACTGGCGCAATCGCGACCTAGCTTGCCACGCGTTGCGCGGCCTGTTGCTCTGCAAAACCACAAAGTCGCGCAAGCGCATCGGCAAAGGCATCGTCATCGACGGTCATCGCCACGCGGACGTGGCCCGCCGCCGCTTGGCCAAAGCTTTCGCCCGGCATAACGGCGATGCGCTCTTGATCCAGCAAACCGTTGGCGAACTGTTCGCCGGTCAGTCCCGTCGCGCGGATGTCCAGCATGACATACATTGCACCCTGCGCCGGCACCGATGCCACCGTGTTTTGGCAGGACAGAATGGATTGGGCCAGCTTCCGCCGCCGTTGGAACGGCGCGGCTATCTCGTTTTCCAGATCGGCACCGCGGTTCATCGCGTAAACGGCTGCATCCTGAATGAAGCCGGGAACACCGTACGTGGTATGCGTGGCCAGCGTGATCAGGTGGGCAACCACGTCTTCCGGGGCAATCAGCCAACCGCAGCGCGAGCCCGTCATGGCGTGACTCTTGGACATGGAACCAACCACAATCGTGCGGTCTGCCATGCCGGGCAAGGTCCGCGGAGAGATATGGCGCCCCTCCCAGACCTGGGTGTCATATACCTCGTCCGAGATCAGCCAAAGGTCATGTGCGTGGCACACCTGCGCGATGGTTTCAATCGTTTTCAGATCGTATACCACGCCGGTGGGATTGTTGGGCGAGTTCACTAGAAGCGAGCGTGCTCCGCTGGCCGCCGCGTCCAAGTCGGAAAACCGCGGTTGAAAGGCATCTTCCGGGCGTGTCTGGACCGGCACCGGAACCGCGCCCACCCCGCGGATCGTCCCGGGGTAGGTGGCATAATAGGGGTCAAGATACAGCGCGCGGTCGCCATCGTCGCACACCGCATGATGCGCGGCGAACAATGCCGCTTGTCCGCCGGGGGTGACAAGCACGTTGTCGCGCGTGGTCGGCACGCCGGTCCGCGTCGTGACACGCTGTGCAATCGTCTCGCGCAGCTTGGTGGTCCCGGGCACCATGGCATAGCCGGTGTGTCCGCTCACGGCGGATGCGTCCATGGCGGACAGGATGGCCGGGTCGGTTCGAATGTCGTGCTCGCCGATGGTCAATTCGGTAACCGGTTCGCCTGCAGCCGTCATCGCCCGCGCACGATAAAAGACATCCCATCCATCAGACCCGCCGCCGGTCAGTCCGGTGATCCGCTTTGACAACTGCATGTCACGCTCCGTTCCTTGCTCTTTGCCAAGGGGCACGGGGTCGGATCGAATGTCAAATCAGGAATCGGGTGTCGGCACTTCACATCATGTGATGGGCCAGTCGCCGAGTGTTTTTTGCAGCTTCTTGGTCAGTCCGCGGCGCACGATCCCATAGGATGTTTCCAGTCTTTCGCGCAATTCGTCATCCGGGATCGAGCCCCATGTCAGATGAACCCAACTGCGATGAAAATACGGCGCCTTGATTGCCCGGCCCATCTCGATCAGCAAGCTTGCGGTTTCTATGTCGGGGGTTTTTACAGACACGCCGGTGTTCATTGTCCCGATCGTGGCAAACATCTTGTCCCCCACTTTCCACGCGTCGTGTCCGCCGCCCCACGGGTCGGACCAAGTGGCCCCCGGCAAAGCGGCACATATGCGGTTCACGTCGTCTCTGGTCATGTGGCCTCATAGATCGTGGGTGGTGTTCCCCATCAAGTAGCGCGGACCCGGTCCTTTGGCCTTGATCCGATCCTTGGGATTGTACAGGGCACAATCCTTCAGCGACAAGCACCCACACCCGATGCACCCGTCGAGCCGCTCGCGCAGGCTTTGCATTTGGGCGATCCGGGCATCCAGATCGGTTTTGAACCTGTCCGATATCTTTGCCCAGTCAGCCTTGGTGGGCGTCCGGTGATGCGGCAGTTTGACCAGCGCTTCGCGGATTTGTGCGATGGTAAAGCCCAGTGTCTGCGAAATCATCACGAAGGACAGCCGACGAATATCAGACCGGTCAAAACGGCGTTGCCCGGTTTCGGTACGAAAAGGCTGCACCAGACCCTCTTCTTCGTAGAATCGAATGGCCGATACGCTCAGCCCCGTGCGTTCGGCCACGTCGCCGATGGACAACCCGCGCCGCAACTGTCTGGTAATGCGTGGTTCTTTTTTATTGATCTCAACCATACTTGAGAAATTAGAGTACTTATCGAACAGTTTCAATTCCAAACGGAGCGACCCATGCAGCTTGAACATGTCAACATCACTGTGCCCGATGCGCGCAACAGCGCCAAAACCCTGTGCGATCTGTTTGATTGGCATATCCGCTGGGAAGGCGATGCCATGGATGACGGGTACTCGATCCATGTGGGAGACGAGACATCGTATCTTGCACTTTACACGCCGGGTTACCCGCTGAAGGATGCCTCGCAGCGCTATGTGCATGTGGCGGCTCTCAATCATGTTGGGGTGGTGGTGCCCGACATCGATGCCGTCGAAGCGAAGGTCAAAGCGGCTGGGTTCGAGCCCCGCAGCCATGCGGATTATGAACCCGGCAAACGGTTTTACTTTGATGGACCGGACAGCATCGAATTCGAAGTGGTCAGCTACGCCTGACCACATCTGTCCAGATCCAGCTTGACCCGGCGCGGCCGTATGCCTACGGTCGCGCCCATGAACCCCGTGCTGACCATCATTATTGGCTGCATTTCCTGCTGATCTTTTCCAGCGGGCCGGTTTCTGACGTTTCAATCCAATACCAGAGTTGCTAAGCCCGCGGCGCGCCATGCCAAGGACTTTTGCGATGACCGAAATCAAGCTCACAAACACCCGGACCCGCCGGAAAGAGGTGTTCACGCCCCTCGATCCGGCCGATGTGCGGATGTATGTCTGTGGCCCCACCGTCTATGATCGCGCGCATGTGGGCAACGCGCGGCCGGTTATCGTGTTTGACATGCTATATCGCTTGTTTCGCGCCGTTTATGGCGCCGATGCGGTGACCTATGTCCGTAATTTCACGGATGTCGACGACCGGATCAATGAAACCGCGCAAAAGCGCAAAGCAGCGGGCGCCCAAGGCTCGCTGGAAGAGTTGATTGCCGAGCGGTCCAACGAAACGATTGCGTGGTATCTGCAGGACATGGCGGCACTTGGGACCTTGGCACCGGACCACATGCCGCGGGCCACCGGCTACATTGCGCAGATGATCGCGATGATCGAGGATCTGATCGACAAAGGCCATGCTTATGCGGCGGAAGGACATGCGCTGTTCTCGGTGGACAGCTTTGATGCATATGGCACTTTGTCCGGTCGGTCTGTCGACGACATGATTGCGGGGGCCCGGGTGGAAGTGGCGCCTTACAAACGCAATCCTATGGACTTTGTTCTGTGGAAACCATCCACCGATGATCTTCCCGGATGGGACAGCCCGTGGGGGCGCGGTCGACCCGGCTGGCACATCGAATGCTCGGCCATGGCACATGAGCTTCTGGGCGCAAGCTTCGATGTGCACGGGGGCGGCAATGACCTGATGTTCCCGCATCACGAAAACGAACTTGCACAAAGCTGCTGCGCACATCCGGATGGTGGGTTTGCGAATGTCTGGATGCACAACGAAATGCTGCTGGTCGAAGGCAAGAAAATGTCCAAGTCGCTGGGCAACTTCTTTACCGTCCGCGATCTTCTGGACCAGGGCATTCCGGGCGAGGTGATCCGGTTCGTGTTCCTGTCAACGCATTACCGAAAGCCGATGGATTGGACCGCGGAAAAAGCCCGTGATGCAGAAGCCACGTTGCGCAAATGGCGTGCGATGACTTCTGGTGTCACGCCCTCTTCCGTGGCGGACCCTGTTTTGAACGCCGTGGCAGATGATTTGAACACGGCCGGCGCTTTGGCCGAACTGCACCGTTTGGCGTCTGCCGGTGACCCGGCGAAGCTGCTGGCTTCGGCGCAATTTCTGGGGTTGCTGACCGATGAACTGGCGGGGTGGGAAGCGGTGGACGCGGTCGATTTGTCAGGCCTTGCGGCCAAACTTGGTGCGTTGCGGGGCTTGGCGATGGAAACCAAGGATTTTTCAGCAGTCGACGCGATGAAATCCGCCCTGGTCGCGGCAGGCGTGGAAGTGCGGATGAGCAAGGCAGGGGTCGAACTGGTTCCGGCGGCCGGGTTCGATCCGGCGAAGCTGGAGGTACTGGCATGA
>CAWUIW010000274.1:0-4421 GCA_963922515.1 uncultured Rhodobacterales bacterium
GCCGCCGATCTGGCCTCGCAAAATCCATACTGGAACCCACGCCCGATCGACCGGGCGTCCATTCGTAACCTGCTGCACCGCGCTTGGACCGGTGCGGCACCCGAAGCGTAAAACGCCGGGTCGCACGGAAACACAGGGAGGAGCCTTCATGGCCACTATCGAAACAGACGTCTTGATCATCGGCACCGGGCCCGCTGGTTCAGCCACTGCCGCATTGCTGTCGACATACGGGGTCGAGAATATGGTTGTGAACCGGTATCGCTGGTTGGCCAATACTCCTCGGGCGCACATCACGAACCAACGCACGATGGAGGTACTGCGAGATCTCGGCCGCGAGGTCGAGGACGAAGCGTATATGCATGCCACACATCAAGAGTTGATGGGTGAAAACGTGTTCTGCGAAAGCCTGGCGGGCGAGGAAATTGGCCGGATCAAGACTTGGGGCAATCATCCACTGTCCAAAGCAGAGCATTCACTCAGCTCGCCGTGTTTCATGAATGACCTGCCGCAGACTTTCATGGAGCCAATCCTGTTTTCGACCGCTTGTAAACGTGGCACCCAAGGTCGGATGAGCACCGAGTACCTGCGGCACGAGCAGGACTCAGAGGGTGTCACGACCACTTGTCTTGATCGCCTCACCGGAGAAGAATTCACGATACGTTCCAAATACTTGATTGGCGCTGACGGCGGTAACTCCAAGGTTGCCGAAAACAGTGGCCTGCCTTTCGAGGGCCAAATGGGTGTGGGTGGGTCGATCAACATCGTGATGCGCGCGGATCTCAGCAAATACGTCGCACATCGCCCATCCGTTCTGTACTGGATCATGCAGCCCGGTGCCGATGTCGGCGGTATTGGTATGGGCGTGGTGCGCATGGTCCGCCCATGGAACGAATGGCTGCTGATCTGGGGCTACGACATCAATGAACCGGCGCCCGACGTCGACGAAGCCTTTGCCACGCAGGTGGCGCGGCAACTGGTTGGGGATCCGGAGCTGGAAATCGAGCTTTTGTCGGCCAACACGTGGACCGTGAACAACATGTACGCCACCAACATGCAGGATGGGCGGGTCTTTATCATGGGAGACGCGGCGCACCGGCACCCGCCATCAAACGGTTTGGGGTCCAACACGTCCATCCAGGATGGCTTTAACTTGGCCTGGAAACTGGCGGCCGTGCTCAAAGGGCAGGCGGGGACGGGACTGCTGGACAGCTACACCGCGGAACGTGCACCGATCGCAAAACAGATTGTGACACGTGCGAACCAGTCGATCGGCGAATTCGGTCCGATCTTTGAATCACTGGGTATGGCCGAAGGCGCAAGCCCTGCAGTCATGCAAAAGAACATGGTGGCGCGATGCGACACCACGCCTGAAGCTGAAAAACAACGCGAAGCCATTCGCGAAGCGATCGCCTTCAAGAAATATGAGTTCGACGCGCATGGTGTGGAAATGAACCAGCGCTACGGCTCGGATGCGATTGAAACCGACGGCCAGATTGAACCCTCTTTTGATCTGGACGCAGAGCTGCATTATCAACCGACAACATGGCCCGGTGCGCGTATTCCGCATGTTTGGATCTTTGATCACGATACCGGGGACAAGTACTCGACCTTGGATTTGTGCGGCAAAGGGCGCTTTGCGCTGTTAACGGGCATCGGTGGCGAAGCTTGGGAGGCGGCAGCGTCTCAGCTGAGCGCTGATCTTGGCGTGGCCATCGAAACCGTCGTGATCGGGCCGCGTCGCGCCTATGTCGACCACACGGGCGACTGGGCCCGTGCCCGTGAAATCGGCGACGCTGGCTGTGTCTTGGTGCGTCCCGATCAGCATGTGGCCTGGCGTGCCGAAACCCTTTCTGAGAACCCGGCAGATGATCTGCGCCGCGTGATGACCAAAATACTCGCCCGATAAGGAGACGTGCCGTGAACACTTGGGAACAAGGTTACTTTACCGAAGAAAACTCGGCCGAAGTGGTGACAAGCCGCAACGCCAAATCGGACGATGCGCGGTTGAAAGAGGTGATGGAAGTCATCACGCGCAAGCTGCATGAGGCAGTCAAAGAGATAGAGCCGACGCAGGAAGAATGGTTCAACGCAATCATGTTCCTGACCAAGACAGGCCATACCTGCACCGATTGGCGGCAAGAGTACATTTTACTGTCTGATGTGCTGGGTGTATCCATGCTGGTCGATGCCATCAACTCACGGCGTCCCACGGGCGCGTCCGAGAACACGGTTCTGGGCCCGTTCCATATTGACGGAACACCGGATCTGGAAATGGGGGACAACATTTGCCTTGATCAAAAAGGCGAACCAATGTTCGTCCACGGACGCATCCTCGATACCGAAGGCAACCCAATCGAAGGCGCGTCCATCGATGTGTGGCAGGCCAATGACGAAGGCTTCTACGACGTGCAGCAGCAAGGCATTCAGCCCGAGTTCAACTTGCGCGGCAAATTCAAAACCGGCGCGGATGGCCGCTATTGGTTCCGTGCGGTGCGGCCCAAACACTACTCCATCCCGGATGATGGGCCCGTGGGCGACCTGTTGCGTGGTTTGGCCCGGCACCCGTTCCGCCCAGCGCACCTGCACTACATCGTGGCCAAAGACGGGTTCGACACGCTGACCACGCATATTTTTGACCCGGATGACAAGTACATTCACTCGGACGCCGTCTTTGGCGTGAAGGAAAGCCTACTGGCCGAATTCAAACCGGTGGAAGACCTAGACAAAGCCAAAGAGGTGGGATTTGAGGGGCCGTACTTCGATGTTGAACACGATTTTGTCCTTGCAAAGGTCTAAGAATGACAAAGCCCTGCATCATCTGCGTCGCCATCACGGGATCGGTGCCACAGAAATCTGACAACCCCGCTGTCCCGATTGCGATCGAAGAACAGATAGAATCCACTCAGGCCGCTTTCGAAGCAGGAGCGTCGATCGCCCATTGCCATGTTCGTCTGGAAGACGGGACACCGACATCGGACCCAGACCGCTTCGCCCGGTTGATGGAAGGGATCCAGAAGCACTGCCCGGGCATGATTGTCCAATTGTCAACGGGTGGCCGCTCTGGCGCGGGTCAGGCCCGCGGTGGCATGCTGCCGTTGCGCCCGGACATGGCATCGCTGACGGTCGGGTCAAACAACTTTCCAACCCGCGTCTACGAAAACCCGCCAGACCTTGTGGATTGGCTGGCGAAGGAGATGCGCACCTATGACGTTAAGCCAGAGATCGAGGCGTTTGATCTCAGCCATATCTTTCAAGCCGCCAAGATGCAGGGCGATGGCCGGATAGAGGGCAGGCTGTACGTGCAGTTCGTGATGGGAGTCAAAAACGCGATGCCAGCAGACAAGCCGTCGTTTGACTTTATGGTGGAAACTCTGAAACGCTTGGCGCCCGATGCAGACTGGTGTGCCGCCGGCATCGGGCCCAACCAGATCAAGCTCAACGAATGGTGCATCGCTGCGGGTGGCCATTGTCGGACAGGGCTGGAAGACAACATCCGTTGGGATCGGGAAAGGCTGGCCCCGTCCAACGCGGCGCTTGTGGAACGAACGGTTGCGCTCTGCGGTCAGTATGATCGGGCCGTGGCTACACCAGATCAGGCGCGCGAAATGCTTTCGTTGCGCCCGGCGGCCTGACGGCGGAACTATCGCCCACTTGTCACTGGGCAAAAGTTGCGCGCCAGCGCGCGATAAAGGCTTTGCGTTTGTGCCGGTCCAAACCGACCAGAAGCGCCGGCGACAGCGCAATCGGTCTCAGGCTGACCTCGGGGTTTTCGGGCAAACGCAGCAGGGATTGCTGATCGCCGCTGGTATTCACGATCAAGTTCGCGGCACGCAGAACCGCAGTGCCATCTTCTGACAGCAGGTAGTCGACCAGCGCCCCGGCGGTTTCGGCATCCGGGGCATGGCGCGGGATCAGGGCAGCGCGGCTCAGGACTAATGTGTAGTCATTTGGGGCGACGACAACGAGGTCGGGGTTCTCCATGGCCCGGGCCAGCGCATACGAGCCAAGAACGTTGTAGGATACAAGATATCGTCCGTCCGCGACGCCATCTATCAAATCGGTCGAACAGCAACTGGCAACCGCACCACTGCGTCCAAAAGCTTCGATGAGGCTGCCGAATGTCGTTGCTTGCTGGGCATCGGCAAAGGCAAACAGATAGCCGAGGCCTGATACTTCGATATCGTAGGTTGCAACCCGGCCGCGCAGCGGACTTTCCTCGGGCCGGAGCAAATCGATCAGGTCGAACCGCGAGCGAGGGGGCTGCGCGGTGCCAATGGTGGCCGCGTTGTAGACGATGACGGCTGGTTCCCGGGTGATGCCGAACACTTCATCTCGCCAATTGGCAACCGGGGGCAATTGGCCTGTTTCGGCCGACCTGTGGGCGGTCGCACATCCATCATTGGCCAGTTTCACCTGTTGAT
>CAWUIW010000275.1:0-4386 GCA_963922515.1 uncultured Rhodobacterales bacterium
CGGGTGACAATGTGGAATGATGGGCATTGTGTCCCGGGCTTGACCCGGGACCTCTCGTCATGGACAGCAGAGGCCCCGGGTCAGGCCCGGGGCGCGAAGGCGCGGACATGACCGTCGAGGCCGTTGGCACAATCCGCCGTGGGCGCGGTGCCCGCAAGGCGGTGCGCCAGACCCGCGACATCACCATGCTGCCGGCGTTAAAGCGGCGATTGCCTTTGACCGAACCAATGGACCCCGACCAGGTCGCCCGGATCGATGCCGCCTCGATGCACATCCTTGAGAATGTCGGCGTGGTGTTCCGGGACGAGATTGCCTTGGCCGATTGGCGCCGCGTTGGCGCCAAGGTCGATGGGGAAACGGTGTATCTTGACCGCGGCTTGGTGCGAGAGTTGATCGCAACGATTCCGGAGAGTTTCATCTATCATGCGCGCAACCCGGCAAACAATCTGCCCTTTGGACAGGATCATGCGATCTTTGTACCGATGACAGGGGCGCCCTACCTCCGCGATCTGGAAGATCAACGCCGTAACCCGACGCTTGATGATCTCGCAAACTTTCACAAGCTGAGTCACATGCTGCCCGCCATGCACTCTTCGGCGCATCACATCGTGGAACCGTATGATCACCCGATCAGTCAACGCCATTTGCGGATCACCTATTCTTCCATGAAGCATTCCGACAAGACGTTCATGGGTATGACCACAAGTCCCAAGAACGCCGAGGATGTGATCGACATGTGCGCCATTCTCTTTGGCGATGATTTCATCGAAACACACCCGGTCGTGACCGGTAATTGCAACGGAAACTCGCCGCTTGTTTGGGATGAAACCATGCTGGGCGCCATGCGGGCCTTTTGCCGGCGTAACCAGCCTGTTCTGTGCTCTCCTTTCGTACTGGGCGGAGCCAACACACCAGCCTCGGTGGCCCCCACCGTCGCGCAATTGAACGCAGAGGCGCTGAGCGCGCTGGCCTACACACAAGTGATCCGAAAGGGCGCACCAGCGATCTACGGGCATTATCTGTCGACCGTCAGCATGAAATCTGGTGCCCCCATGGCCGGCACGCCCGAAATCTCGCTGATGAATTTCATGATCGGCCAAATGGCGCGCCACTACGGTGTGCCATGGCGCACGTCGAACACGTTGGGCGGCGCCAAGACATTTGATGCACAAGCCGGATATGAAAGCGCCACCACCTTGCAGGCCGTGATGATGGCGGGGGCCAATTACATATGGCATTCGGCAGGGTGGAACGAGGCGGGCATGCACTGCTCGATCGCAAAATTCGTGGTCGACGCAGAGCAATGTGCGATGGCGTATCGTATGGCAGAAGGTATTCGGTGGGATGACTTTGAGGCCGGTCTGGCCGCTGTGGGCGATATCGGTCCGGGCGGGCATTACCTGGGGCATCCGCATACCTTGGAGAACTTCCAGCGCGCGTTCTTCATGCCGGAACTGTTCGACAACAATTCGATCGAGCAATGGCAGGCCGAAGGCGCGGTTGAAATCACGGACCGCGCGTTGACACATGCCAAGGACCTGCTGCGCGCCTATGAAGAGCCGAAGCTCGACGTCGCGGTCGACGAGGCCTTGCAGGATTACATTGCACGGCGTGAGCGCGAGATACCGGCCGTCGAAGCGCTGAACCAGGAGTATTGATTCAATGCACGGTTTTGTGGGACTGAGCCAATCTTGGAACCGCTCAAATGGCACCCAAGGCGAAAGAAAGCCGAAAGCTCGTCCCGTGCATCTCGCCCGTGGCAGGGCCGTGTCGGCGCGCGATCTTGCAGACGCGGCATTTGTTCTGTTGGAGATCCGTGACTGATGCGGTTTCAAGGTAAAACCGCCCTTGTCACCGGTGCAGCCGGCGGGATCGGCCGTGCGCTTGTCGCAGCGCTCAGGGCAGACGGCGCACGCGTGGCCGTGACGGATCGGAACAGCGCGGACGTGGATGCGGAGTTGCACCTTGATGGCGATTTGACAGATGCCGGGTTTTGCGACGCGCTGCCCGGCAAGGTCGCTGATGCGTTTGGGTCGTTGGACGTGCTGTGCAACAATGCTGGGCTGATAACACGCGGCAAGATCACAGAGACCACGGATACCGACTTCGCGCGCACAATGGCTGTCAATGTCGAGGCGCCATTTCGGCTGTGTCGGGCGGCGATCCCACTGATGGCGGACGCGGGCGGTGGGGCGATTGTGAACACAGCCTCGTGCTGGGGCGTGCATCCCGGGCCCGATCATCCGCTTTACGTGATGTCGAAAGCCGCGGTTGCGTCCCTCACCCAATGCCTCGGCCGTGACCATGCGCATCAGAACATCAGGGTGAACGCGGTGTGTCCGAACGAGGTGAACACGCCGATGATCCGCACCGGCTTTGCCATTCGCGGCATACCGGAAAGCGAAGGGATCGCAGCCCTGAATGCAACAGTTCCCTTAGGGCGGATCGCAGAGCCCGAGGATATTGCAGATGTCGTTTTGTTCCTGGCGTCTGATGCGGCGCGCTACATGTGTGGGGCCTTGGTGGAAGTCAACGGTGGGAAACCGGTTGTATGAGCGCGTTTGAGGGGAAAGTGGCACTGGTGACCGGCGCGTCATCGGGCATGGGGTTGGCAACGGCGCGCGCCTTGTCAGCAGCCGGCGCCCGAGTTTTCACGGCCCAGCGGCGTGACGCAGGGTTTGAAGACATTGCGGCAGACCTGTCGGACCGGAAAGCACCTGATCACATCATGGCGCAGATCCGCAGCACGGCCGGGCGACTGGATGTGCTGGTCAACAACGCGGGCGTGATGCGCGAAGGCCGCATCGACAACAGCCCGATTGACGATTGGGACACACAACTGGCCGTGAATCTGACGGCGCCGTACCTGTTGATCCGCCATGGCATGGACATGCTGAAGGCCAACCGCGGCGCAATTGTCAATGTGGGCTCGGTTGAAGGGATCGCAAACAACCCGGGTCACACGGGATACGGCGCGTCGAAGGCCGGGCTGCATGGGCTGACCCGCGCCGTTGCGGTGGATCATGGGCCAGAGGGCGTGCGCTGCAACGCGGTCGCCCCTGGTTGGATCGACACCCCGCTGAACGAAGATTACATCGACGGCATGCCCGATCCGATCGCTTTCCGGCGCGATATTGGCGGCATCCACCCCATGCGTCGCACCGGAAAGCCAGAAGATGTAGCCCAGCTCATCCTGTGGCTCGCCTCGGATGCCGCGGCATGGGTGACCGGCCAGATCTGGACCATCGATGGCGGTCGCATGTCGCAACTGAGCTTGCCATGAAGGTCCGCAAGCTGCCCAATGATCCAGGCCCGGCCGGATGGGCGCGGCTTTTGCCCGAGGTGGAGCCAACGGCCCCGCTGGACAGCAACGTGACCGCGGATTGGCTTGTGATCGGTGCGGGCTTTGCCGGGCTCGCGGCTGCGCGCCAACTGTCGCAAACCTGCCCTGATGACCGTATCGTTGTGTTGGATGCAACCCGCGTGGGCGAAGGCCCCGCCGGGCGGAATTCCGGGTTCATGATCGACCTGCCCCATGATCTGACCTCTGACGATTACGGCGGCGCGCTGGACCGGGACCGTTTGCAAACCCAAGATAACCGGCTGGCCATCTCGTTTGCGCTGGACATGGCACAGGCCTTTGACCTGCCGGAAGACGCCATCACGCTCTCTGGCAAGATCAATGCGGCTGCCACCGAGAAAGGGTTGGCGCATAATCAGTCTTATGCCCTGCATCTGCAAAACATGGGAGAGGCACACAAGCTTCTGGACGCGCAAGAGATGCGGGCTATTACCGGTGTGGATTACTATCGTGGTGGTCTGTTCACGCCCGGCACCGCGATGTTGCAGCCTGCGCTTTTCGTGCAAGCCGTGGCGCGCGGGTTGCGGTCCAACCGGGTGTCGCTGTTCGAAAACAGCCCGGTGGTGTCACTGGATAGGCAGACCGATTGGGTCGCACACACCCCGGGCGGTACCGTGACCGCACCAAGGGTGATCCTCGCGGTCAATGGGCATCTCAACAGCTTTGGTTTCGAACGCGGCCGGTTGATGCATGTTTTCACATATGCCTCCATGACCCGTGCATTGACCGTACAGGAAAGCACGCGCCTTGGGGGGGCTCCGGTTTGGGGCGTTACACCAGCGGATCCGATGGGCACGACAGTGCGACGCGTATCTGGCACAGGTGGCGATCGCATCATCATCCGGAACCGGTTTACTTATGACCCGTCGATGGAGGTCACCCAAGCCCGAATTGAGTCCGTTGCACTTGACCACGATCTGGCCTTTCGCAGTCGGTTCCCGATGCTGTCTGATGTGAGCATGCAGTACCGTTGGGGCGGGCGGCTTTGCCTGACGCGCAACGGCGTGGGCGTTGTGGGAGAGATC
>CAWUIW010000276.1:0-4380 GCA_963922515.1 uncultured Rhodobacterales bacterium
GCCAATACCCGCGCTTTGGGCGCGACTGTCGTTTTGTACGATCGTGCATCAGAAAGCCGCGAATACATAGGCAGAAGCTTGGCAGAAACTCATGGTCTGACCCTGATTAAACCGTATGACGAGCCCCAAGTGATTGCCGGGCAAGGCACCACGGGCCTTGAGATTGCCCGGCAAGCCAAGGCGTATGGCATTACGGACTGTGACGTGCTCGTGTGCTGCGGCGGCGGTGGACTGACCTCGGGGATTGCCCTCGCGCTCGAGGCGGATGCGCCGGCGATGCGCGTGCGACCAGTCGAGCCTGAAAACTACGACGATGTGGCCAGATCCCTGAAATCTGGGCAGATCGAGAAGAACAAAACACTGTCTGGCGGGCTTTGCGATGCGGTGCTGACCCCGGAACCCGGACTGATCACCTTTCCAATCATTCAACGGCTCTGCGGACCCGGCATCGTGGTCACCGACGAAGAAGCGCTCAAGGCCATGGCGCTGGCGTACTTGCGGCTGAAGGTTGTTGCCGAGCCGGGCGGCGCCATAGCCTTGGCGGCTGCCTTGTTTCATTCGGACGAGTTGGAGGGGGACGCCGTGGTTGCCACACTTTCTGGCGGCAACGTAGATAAGGCTGTGTTTGAGCGTGCGCTTGGCACACTGGACGACTAGTATCGCGCCTTAAACACCGATACCGCGCCGGATACCCGACCCACCCGGCCAAAGAAGGATGCCTGGAAATTGAACATTGCTGATCTGGGCGACGTGCGCCTGCACTACCGATTGGATGGCCCAGCAGACGGCGCACCGATCGTGTTCGCCAACTCCCTTGGCACCGATTTGCGGTTGTGGGACCCTGTTTTGCCGCATCTGCCGGATGGCCTGAGGATCATTCGCTTTGACAAACGGGGACACGGGTTGTCTTCGAAACCGCCCGCGCCTTACGCGATGGGTGCCCTGATCCGGGATGTCGAGGGGTTGTTGGACTTGCTCGAGGTACGCGAATGCATGTTTGTCGGCCTGTCCATTGGCGGCATGATCGCCCAAGGCTTGGCTGTCAAACGGCTCGACCTTATACGCGCCCTCGTCTTGTCCAACACGGGGGCAAAAATCGGAACCACGGAAATGTGGCATCAGCGTATCGCCGCCGTTCAGGCGGGTGGGATCGAAAGCTTGGCTGATGCTGTGATGGAACGGTGGTTCTCTCGGTCCTTTCGCGCATCGCCAGAGCTCGAGTTATGGCGCAACATGCTAGTACGCCAACCCGACGAAGGGTACGCTGGATGCTCTGCCGCGATTGCCGGCACCGACTATTATACACCCACCAGCAGTTTGCGTTTGCCATGCCTTGGCATTGCCGGCGATGAGGACGGATCAACACCTCCTGACCTTGTGCGCGAAACCGTTGAGCTTATCCCGGGTTCCGAGTTCAGGCTGATCCGGAATGCCGGACACATTCCGTGCGTTGAGCAGCCCGAGATATTCGCCGGGCACCTGACCGAATTCCTTCGGTCGACTGGGCATATTTAACGGTATTGAGGCAATGGCTGGTTCGGTGTTCGATAGCATCTTGTTCGCGGATTTGTTTCCTTGCGGAGAGGTATCTGCATTGTTCACTGACAGTGCGGAAGTTCGCGCCATGATGTTGGTCGAAGCCGCCTTGGCACGGGCGCAGGCCCAAAATGATGTGATACCTGCCGCGGCGGCCGCGGCAATTTCCCGGGCGGCCCTGACAGCACAGATTGACCCGGCCAGCCTGACGGGACCGACTGGCGTAAATGGTGTCAGTGTGCCCGGATTTGTTGCCGCCTTTCGCAAAGAAATCGCGCCGGACCATGCACAACACCTGCACTGGGGCGCCACGTCACAGGACATTATTGATACTGCGCTCATGTTGCGTCTGCGCCAGGCTTTGGTTCATCTAGAGGCCGATTTACGGATCGCTCTGGACCGTTTCGCAGCTCTGGCAAAGTCGCATGCCGCGTTGCCGATGGTGGCGCGGACGTATGGACAACATGCCACCCCAACCAGTTTTGGCGCTGTCGTCGCGGCTTGGGGCTCGCCGTACCTCGCTTTGCTGGAAGACTTGCCAAAACTACGTTCGGAGGGGCTTTGGGTGTCTCTGTCTGGTGCAGCGGGCACCGCTGGCGCCTTGGGACCCAGCGCCCCGGCCGTGCGCAAAGAAATGGCACGAGATCTGAAACTGAACGATCCCGGGCGGACATGGCACACGGATAGAACACCAATTCTGCGGCTGACCGATTGGATGACGCGTTTGGCTCAGGCGGGCAACAAGGTGGGCGCAGATCTGACCGACTATGTGGCATCCGGCTCTGCCGTCCTTGAATTGGGCGGTACGGGATCGTCTTCGACAATGCCGCAGAAGAAGAACCCGATCGCGCCCGCAGCGCTGGTCGCGGTTTCCAGGCATGTTGCCGGTTTGCACGGCACACTCATGTCCGCTGATGGCCACCGCCACCAGCGGGATGGTGCAGGCTGGTTCTTGGAATGGTTGACCATACCCTCTGTTGTTCTGGGCGCCGCGTGTAGCCTTACTGTCCTGAACAAGGCCTTGGCCGATATCAGCCCCTTGAAAGGTGATATGCGCGCATCAATTCAGGATGGCCTGGGGCTCTTGCATGCAGAAGCGTTGAGTTTTGCGCTTTGCGCATTCATGCCAAGGCCCGACGCACAGTCCCGCGTCAAGGCGTTGTGCCAGAAGGCGATGGAAAGGCATGTACCACTGCCGGACCTGGTCTCTGCGGAGTTTCCTGAACTGGATCTGAACTTGAGTGCGGACGCGCAAATGGGACAGGCCCCCGCCGATGCCAATCGTTTCGCAGAGTCGGTTCGACACGCCCTGCGTGCGTCGTAGGAGCGACCGGGATGCGATTACCAGTCATCTTTATCCTGATCACGGTGATGATCGATGCCATGGGGATCGGCCTGATCGTGCCCGTCATGCCGGATCTGATCCGCGAGGTAGAAGGCGGAGACCTCTCAAGCGCCGCGCTATGGGGCGGCATGCTATCGGCCATTTTTGCCGTGATGCAGTTCTTGTTTGGCCCGTTGATCGGAAACCTGTCAGACAGGTTCGGGCGGCGTCCGGTCCTGCTGATTTCCATGGTGGTTATGGCGCTGGATTACCTGGTCATGGCCGTCGCCGGTGTGATGTGGCTGTTGATGTTGGGCCGCATCGTCGGTGGGATCACGGCTGCAACACAATCAACTGCCAATGCTTTCATGGCCGACATTTCGAAACCTGAAGACAAGGCAGCAAATTTCGGGTTGATCGGCGCAGCCTTTGGCGCCGGGTTTGTGCTGGGACCTCTGATCGGTGGGTTGTTGGGAGAATTTGGTACCCGTGCGCCATTCTACGCAGCAGCGGTCCTTGCGGGGCTGAACGCCGTGTTCGGTTACTTTGTTCTGCAAGAAACCGTGACCGACAAGATCCGAAGGCCATTTTCCTTGCGGCGCGCAAATCCACTGGGTGGCTTTCAAAACCTCGCGCGCCTTCCCGGGATCGGCGGGCTGCTGTTGGTCTACTTTTTGTATCAGTTGGCCTTCTACGTTTATCCGGCTGTTTGGTCCTACTTTACGCAGGAACGGTTTGGATGGACCCCGCAGACGATCGGGCTGTCGCTGGGATTGTTTGGGGTCATGATGGCGATCATCCAAGGTGGCCTGATCCGCGTGATCTTGCGTCGATTGGGGGAACGGCTGACCGTGGTCTATGGACACTGCTTTGACGTGCTGGCCTTTGCCGCCATCGCCTTTGTCCCATCTGGCTTGATCCTTTTGATCCTGACGCCGCTTGCCGCGCTCGGCGCTGTCATCACACCGGCGTTGCAGGGAATAATGTCTCGGGCAGTCGACGATGATGCACAGGGTGAATTGCAAGGCATGCTCGTCAGTGTGAACGCCCTGGCAACAATTGTATCGCCGCTGATGATGACAACGACCTTTGCCATGTTCACGCGTGAGACTGCACCATTTTACGCGCCCGGGGCTCCGTTTATCCTGTCCGCGATCCTTGTGGTGGCCGGGTTAATCGTGTTTCAAAGAAATCGAAGTGCCGTGGCGTAAACAGAACACGATCAGGCCTTTTCTGTCTTGCGATAACGGAAACCGTCTGACCTAGATTTTGTAAACGGAATGCTTGGGAGCGCAGACATGCCATTGATTAAAGCCGCCGTCTGCCGCGAGTTTTCTGCGCCGCTGACCCTGGAAACCATTCAGATTGCGCCTCCGAAAATGGGAGAGGTCGAGGTGACATTGGATGCCGTCGCGATCTGCCATTCCGATATCTCCTTTGCCGAAGGCGGTTGGGGCGGGCAATTGCCTGCCGTATTCGGGCACGAAGCCGCCAGTCGGATCACTGCCATGGGCGATGGT
>CAWUIW010000277.1:0-4351 GCA_963922515.1 uncultured Rhodobacterales bacterium
TTTGAAATCGGGCCGATTTGCACCACGCTTGCGCGTTGCCATGCTAGGAAACTGCTCGCAAAACCTTGATGAACACGACTTATGCCGCCGCGACCGGCGCAGTATGCAGCCAAAGCATCGGTCATGTTGCGCGTCGCCTTGGCCTGCGCCACGTAGCTGGGCAGGATGAATGCGTCGGCCGTGACGATCAGACCCGATTGCAGCGTGGCTCGTTCCCGTTCGCTTAGGGGCGATAGGGCCAGGCCAACCGAAGGCAGCAAAACCGTCGCAATCACCAAAACCAAACGCATCACAGGCTTTCCAGAAACTGGATCAGCGCGGCACGCTCTGACGCGGAAAAAGACGCAAATCGCTCCTTTGACCCCAAGGCTTCTCCGCCATGCCACAAGATCGCTTCTTCGAGCGAACGCGCCCGCCCATCATGCAAGAAATAGGTATGCCCACTTACGACTTGCGTCATCCCGATCCCCCAAAGCGGCGGCGTTCGCCATTCTGAGCCAGCGCGATCTGCTGTTGGGTTTCGGTCCGCCAGCCCGGAGCCCATATCATGCAATAAAAAATCGCTGTAGGGCCAGATCAACTGGTTTCGCAAGGGCGCGGCGGCATCTGATCGTGTCGCGAACTTTGGGATGTGGCATGCAATGCATTGCGCTTCATAAAACAAGGACTTACCGCGCAAAACCTCGGCGTCATCCACGTTGCGGCGCGCAGGCACCGCCAGATGCGCCGAATAGAAGGTAACAAGGTCAAGCAGATCATCGGCAATTTCGGGCCCGCCGTCCGGATTGCCATGCAGTGCCGTCCGGCACCTGGTTTGTGCTATTGTGCAATCGCCCCAGGCCTCAGCCTGCAGTCGTGTCGACAAGCCCATATCATTCGAAAAGGCCGCCGCCGATTGATCAAGCAGGCTCGGCGCCATGGCCTTCCATCCAAATCGGCCAAGGCGGCCGTTGACCCAACCAACACGGCCGGACACGCCGTCTCCGTCCAGATCGTCTGGATCGGCAAATTGCGCCAGATCGTCATCCGAAATGGCTTCGATCAAACCCAGCCCGATCATTTGCGGCGCGATCCGCGGATTCAGCGAGGTATCGACCGCCAGCGCGGCCCCGGTGCTGTAGGTCGGCCGCCTGAGAACAACTGTCGTCCCGTCTGGATAGACAAAAGGCTCTGGTTGGTATTCGACGCGCACTTGGCCTTCGGATACGTGGCCAACAATGGCCTGATCCTGAAACTGCTGCCCGAAAACCGGATCTGGCTTACCTGTCGGTCCGCTCAGCGCAAACAGCATCGACACCATGTTTGTATCGTCCGGCTCAGGCGGATGACCGCGTCCATCCTTGATGTGACAGCCCTGACAGGATCGAGCGTTGAACATCGGCCCCAAGCCATCAGAAGCCAGCGTCGAAGAAGGGGCCGCCACCCAAGGTCGATCGAAAACACCATTGCCGATGAAGAAATCCGATCGCTCTTCAAAGCTGAGCGCGCCAGACGGCAACGAGAAGGCGTTGCCGTCAAAACGTGTTCTGTTTGTTCCTGAACCGCCCGGCAGAGCTTCAAATTGCTCGGCCCTTGAAAAATCCGTGGCTGGCGCCAAAATTCGGGCTTTGCGATCCGCGGGTGTTTCGGCGTAGGCGGCGACCGGCCCTGCTATGATCAGGACCGGCACCACGAACATCACCTGTCGCAAAGACACCTTTACTCACCCACGTTTGGTTGGCTCATTGGAATACGGCTGTTGGATTATCCAAGCTATCAGAGCCTTCAACAGCAATAGCATCCGTGCCCAGCGCACCCACCAGCGTCTCGATGACGCGGGTCTGATCGACCAGCGCATCGATTGCGGCCTGCACAACGGCATTGCCTTCGTCATTGCCGAAGCCAATCATCTGGTCGTAAGACTCTACTCCGGTGTCAGCGCGTTCCTTCATCACTTGCATCGCGGCCATTGTGGCTGCGAGTTTCGATGACATTTCGGCATCAAGCTCTGCATTGACCGAGGCCGTCAAAGACGACAAGGACGGCACTTCGACAACGGACCCGTCGCTGGTCACATAGCGACCAAGGTAAACGTTCTGCATGCCCAGCGCATCGTAGAAGTGCGAATTGTGCGTGTTGTCCGCAAAGCAATCGTGCTCTTCCTCGGGATCATGCAGGATCAGCCCAAGCTTCATCCGCTCCCCCGCCAACTCACCATAGCTGAGTGAGCCCAATCCGGTCAGTATGGACGATATACCTTGGGCATCTGATTGGCCTGCCAGGTCGGCGCGGGCGGCCCCGCCAGCATCCCACGCGGCAACGATCTCGCGCAGATCATCAAGCAACAGCGCAGACGCCGACGCAAGATATGCAGCGCGGCGGTCGCAATTACCGTTGGTGCAGTTCTCTGTATCAAAGTCGGTGTATGCGCGTGCACCAGCACCTGCATTGGTACCGTTCAGATCCTGCCCCCAAAGCAGGAATTCGATGGCATGATACCCGGTTGCAACATTGGCTTCCACCCCGTCAATCTCGTGTAAGTCCTGCAGCAAGGACGGCGTGATTGCGCGGGCATCCAGGGTCCGCCCGCCCACGGCGACGGACGGGTTTGCCACTATGTTTGCCAAGAAGAATGCGTTTTCCTCGCTTTCCTCGCCGTAAAACACTGTATCCACGTAATCGATCAGCCCTTCGTCCAGTGGCCAAGCGTTCACCTTGCCTTCCCATGCGTCGACCACCGCATTGCCAAATCGGTATGCCTCTGTTTGCTGGTAGGGCACGCGGGCTTCCAGCCATGCGTCTTTTGCGGCTTTATGGGTTTGCGCGGTTGGGTTGGCGATCAAAGTGGCAATCGCGGCGTCCAAAACCTGGGCCGTGGACAGGCTGTCTGAATATTTCACCAAGGCAAGATCGGCGTAGCCATCAATGACATCGCGAGCCGTTTGCGCTGGCAGAGCACCAGCGCCTACGAGCGAGAAAGCGAATGCTGGAATCCAAAGAGAACGGTTCATGTGTCATCCTAGTGATTGAGAAGTATCTGACGGCAGGATTATAATGCCGATAATTTTTGTCAAGTATATGACAGGTCATCGTCCTGATACATGTTTCGGTGTAGGTTTGGCACTCCAGAACAGGAAAGGTGGCCGCCAAATGCGCCTTATGATGCTTGCCGTTTTTGCCGTTGCTGCCGCCACGCAGGCCGTAGCGCAACAGAACTCTATTGCCGCACCGGACCCAGGAATTGCCAACTATGATGCAACCCTAAGTGCGAAAGAAGCGGTATTGGCGAACTGGGAATTTGCTTCGGCAGGGATCCGCGCAGGGCGCATAGTGGGCGGCAAGGTTGTCGATCTTGGCGATAGCGGTGCGACTTATGCCATCGTGTATCGGCAGGCGAAATTCGCGCAAAAGACGATGGTGCAGCGATTTAACGCAGCACACTGGATTTACACCGCGGGCAGCGGCGTCACGGAAACTGCGGATGCCACGGCGCTCACCGATGCCGTGAAACTGGTGGAAACGCCCTGCGAGGCTGATGATTGCGACATGGCGCGCAACGACCTGATTGCCGCTTTTGCCCATGCAACTGCAGAACTTGATGTGGCCGCCAAAACCGCCAACGCGGCCTTGAAAGCCCGTGAAAATCGCGCGGATGTCGCCTTGATGTCAGAACAGTTGTCGTTGATGGCGGACTATCTGGAAAGTCGCGCTTGGGCCGAAAGCTTTGCGCTGTCGCAATTCGGACGTGATGGCGAAGAAGTCGCGGCGCGCATCGTCGGCGTCATGTCGCTGTGGCGCAACATAGAACCCTATGTTGGCCTGCTCAGCCCCGAGATCGACGATGCGATCAATTCAAATGCCACAACCCTGTTGCGGACCTTGCGCCGCGAAACCCGGACGCCCGGAGCCGTGCAACCGGATGGTCCGGAAATGACAGCGATTGCCACTGCAGCCGACGCACTTTCCGCAGAGTTTCGGCGCGCTGCCGCGCTGTTTTCGTCCTGAATGAAGCACTTAGCGCTGGTTTTCGGTGTCCTGTTGGCCAGCCACGGCGTCGTGGCCAGTGCCCAGATGGACCCGGTGCAGCGGTGTCTGTCCTGCCACCTGACCGATGATGGTGGTCTGAACATCGTTGGCATCCGTGCCTTGTCTGCCTTACCGTCAGAGTGGCCATATCTTTTTGAAGACGCGTTTGATCTTGATGGCGACGGGATCGCCGGGCGCATGCGATATGTCAGTGCCGCTGATGGGCCTCTGGCGGCCAAGTTCGGGCAGACACTGGCGGCCGCCCGGTTCGAGGACTTTGCCCTGATCGCCGGGGCAGCGCATGACATCGATCTGACCGCACCGGGCAGCCTGGCCGCGGTGCAGG
>CAWUIW010000278.1:0-4344 GCA_963922515.1 uncultured Rhodobacterales bacterium
AAATCCACCGGCACATGGAGATCAAAAGTAACCTGCGTCCGTACAGACTCAAGAACGCCAATCTGGCCAGCGCAAGATGGACCTTCGCCCGAAATCGTGGCCGAGCCATGCATGCGCCACCCGGCTTTAGAAAAGCGCCGCCGCCGCTTTCGACACCGGGACATTCTGCAAAAGTGAACCCATGAGTTCAGTTTTGCCTTGACGCTCGCCCGATTGATCAATATCGGGCGCGAACGGTAGCAGACACCGGCCGTCCGCAGACATCCAGTCTTGGTGAAGTTCTGTACTTGATGTGATCTTGGTCATCCTCGGCACTGTCGCGTGGATGGTAATGCGGGCCCCATCTGATTTTTGCGACTTGAGCCAGAAGGAACACCGGGTCATGTCGTCCCAAACCAACTTCTATTTGTCCGGGTCACTGGGCCCGATTTACGTGAAAACAGCGTTGCCTATCATTTTTGTGATGGGCATGAACGGGCTTCTGGCTGTGGCTGACGCCGTTTTTCTTGGTCACTTCGTCGGCCCCGACGCTCTGGCTGCCGTGACACTCATGTTTCCGGTTTACATGCTGGTTGTCGCTCTTGCGACACTGGTTTCCTCGGGTATGTCCAGCATCCTCGCTCGCCATCTTGGGGCAGGGAACCTGCGCGATGCACGGGGCGTTTTTGCTGGCGCGCATGGTCTGGCCGTGACGCTGGGACTGGTCTTGATTTTGCTATTCTTTGGGCTCGGAAATACGGTGGCGCTATTGGCGGCGGCAGGATCGACGCATCTTGCTGATTTGGGGCTGATCTATCTGCGGATCACGGTTTTCGCGGCACCAATGGTATTTGTTCTATCCATAAACTCAGACGCACTGCGCAACGAAGGGTTGGTCCTGCTCATGGCCGCAATAAGTCTTTTCGTTTCGCTGTCTAACATGGCATTCAACTACGCGCTGATCGGGTTGTTGGATATGGGCGTCGCAGGATCGGCTTATGGAACGGCACTGGCGCAAGCTCTGGCGCTTGCCATTATCTTGACCTTTCGCGTGTTGGGGCGCACCGAACTGCGACCATCGGTACTGCTACAGCATTCTATCACATCGGCATGGGGACGTATATTGGCGCTGGGCGCGCCACAAAGCCTCAATTTCATTGGTCTTGCCTTGGGATCGGCTGCCATTCTAGCTGCTTTGCAATGGGTTCAGGCATCACAGTTCGATGCGACCGTGTCGGCTTACGGTATCATCACGCGTTTGATCACCTTTGCGTTCTTGCCCTTATTGGGCTTGGCGCACGCGATGCAAACCATCACAGGACAAAACTATGGCGCCGGCGCATTTCACCGCAGCGATGCCAGCCTCAGGACAGCGGTGATCGCGGCATTTGTCTATTGCCTTGTATTGCAGGTCGGCATGTCGGTGTTCGCAGCCCAGATCGGTGCGGCTTTCGTGTCGGATGCTCGTGTCATTGCAGAGGTTGCCCGCGTTCTTCCCATTCTGTCTGCTGGGTTCTTTCTGTCTGGACCACTGATGATGTTGGCGATGCATTTTCAGGCTATAGGCGATGCGGGGCGGGCGGCGATCCTTGGGTTGTCGAAACCGTACGTTTTCGCAATTCCGTTGACTTTCGTTTTGGCGTGGCAAGTGGGCGAGGTCGGGGTCTGGGTGGCCGCGCCGATGGCAGAGGTTTTGTTGCTGATCCTGACCGGGGGCGTTTTGATCAGGCTGGCACGACAGCGTGCTTTGCGCTGGGGCGTGTTTCAACCCGTCAAAGGGGGCGTGGCATGACTCGGGATCTTCCGACGCTCGGAGACGCGAAGAAACTGGCCAAGTTGTTGCGCAAACGCCTGGCCGCTGATGGCACTGAAATCAGTCACGCTCAGGCCTTGGAACGCATCGCCCAAAACAACGGCTTTCGGGATTGGAATGGGTTTCACGCTGCAATTGTGACAGAGCGCCCAAATGTCTGGACCGCCGGGGATCGTGTGACTGGCCGTTACCTGGCACAGCCATTCGTGGCGACCGTTCTGTTCGCCGAAGAACGGCCACGCGGTTGGTTTCAGTTGATTCTGAAGCTGGATGAAGCGGTGGATGTGGTGCGGTTTGAAAGCTTTTCGAACCTGCGCAAACATGTGCGCGTCCGGGTCGGGCCAAATGGCCATTCAAAAGAGCATACGTCCGATGGAACGCCGCATGTGGAGCTTGACCTTTGAAGAAAGATCAAGCGCCCTGCGCCCTGCGCGCTCTTGGTCAAAGCCGACCAAGACAGGCTGGGCTGGGTTTGTTTACGCGCTCGCCCGCGCAACACCATAGGCTGCGCCTTTCGTTTCCGGGTTCTCGAGCGCATCAATCAGAAAACGCGCCAACGCACGGCGAGACACTGCAGTCCCGTTTTTTGGCAAGGCGTCTTTTTCGGCACGGTACGCAGTGCCATGACGGTCGTTCAAAAAACCGGCGCGGGCCGAGGTCCATGCCAATCCAGAGCTCTGTAGGACGTATTCCATCCGATCTGCGCTGCGCACGACGTTGGGCACAAGAAAACGCAAGACCTGTCCCAACAGTTTTTGATCTGGAAAAAGCAACGCAGTGGACGTCACAAGCACGCGCTTGACGCCGGTTTCCCAGGCGGCCTCAGTGATGGCATTTGCAGAGCGGTAGTAAACGGCCGTAGCTTCCTTGGTGGGTGCGCGCCCACCCAGGGTCGATATCACCGCATCTTGTCCACGCAACACCGTCTTCAAAAAAGCAGGGTCACAGGGATTTCCAACGACTGTTTTTAGTTTTGCATGCTGGGTCTTGGGGCGCTTGCTTTCGGCCCGAACGACCGCGGTAACCTCCATGCCTGCTTCCAATGCGGTGGCCACAACGTGTTGGCCGGTTCCGCCATTTGCGCCCAATACAACGAGTTTCAACGGTTTTTCCTTTCTGGCGAATGCAACCTGCGAAACAGGCCGAGATTTCATACTAAGCATTCGAAATTCGTATACAAAATAAGAAAGTTTGTTGGCTTGATATGCAAAAATTCGTGGTATCATGCCTGTATGAACTGGAACGCCATTTCTTTTGACTGGAACCAAGCGCGATCTTTTCTGGCCGTGGCCGAGGAAGGGTCATTGTCAGCCGCCGCTGCCGCTTTGAAGCTGACCCAACCAACCGTCACCCGGCAACTTGCTGCCCTCGAGGGTCACCTCGACGTCATGCTTCTGGAACGGACCGGTCGTACCGTTTCGTTGACGCCAGCAGGTTTCGATCTGCTTGACCACGTTCGGGCTATGGCCGACGCGGCAAACATGATGTCGTTGGCCGCTTCGGGCCAATCACAGGACATCGGCGGAAAAGTACGTGTCACGGCGTCTGAAATGACGGCCGCCTATCTTTTGCCGAACGTACTGGACAATCTGTTCGCGATTGCGCCCGACCTGCATCTCGAGATTGCATCAGATAACAGCGTGCGCGACCTGCTGCTGCGCGAAGCTGACATTGCCGTCCGTCACTTGCGCCCAGAGCAGCCCAATCTGATTGCAAAACTGGTTTGCGAAGAGACAATGCGGTTTTACGCAGTTGGCAAGTATTTTGACCACCATGGCCACCCCAAACAACTGGGAGACATGTCCATCCATCAGTTCGTCAGCTTCGGAGACTTCGAACGTATCGTCGGGTATCTCAAGCTCGTCGGACTGGATCTGTCAGAAAAGAATTTTCGATACGCGTCCAACTCGCAACTGGTCGAGTGGGAAATTGCTCGGAAAGGTCACGCTATTGCGATCATGAACGATCGCATCGCGGCCAAGTTTCCCGAGTTTCAGCCCGTGCTGACAGAGATTGATCCGTTCACAATTCCCGTCTGGCTTGTTGCGCATCGCGAACTTCAGACGAGTCGCCGGATCCGGCTTGTGTTTGACGTTTTGGCAAATGCGTTGTCGGGTCGATAATGCGTGGATACTGGCAGGTTGATGCGGTGTGCAAGCAGGCGAAGATCACCTCTGACCCAGAAAGGACTGCTTGATGAACCGCCCATTTGACGATCCCAATGTCGAGCGCGTGTTCGCCGACTTCCCCAACCAGTTGCGGCATAGCTTGCTCCAATTGCGCGCGCTCATTTTTGATGTGGCCGCGCAGACCAAGGGTGTTGGGCGTGTCCAGGAAACACTGAAATGGGGGCAGCCTGCGTACTTGACGCCTGAGACTGGGTCTGGATCGACAATCCGGCTTGGTTTGCCTAAGGTCGGCGGGTTTGCTATTTACGCGCATTGTCAAACCAGCCTTGTCTCCGATTTTCAGGTACTCTTTCCAGACGAGTTTGTTTACGAAGGCAACCGCGGCATCCACTTTTCGGCGGCAGATGAATTGCCATTGGACAA
>CAWUIW010000279.1:0-4341 GCA_963922515.1 uncultured Rhodobacterales bacterium
ACTTGACCGTTTCCTGAGTCCGCAGCAAAGCGACTACCCCATTGCGCTGCGGGAAATCCGTACGGGCCTCAAATCTAGCCACTGGATGTGGTACATTTTTCCGCAGTTGGCCTTGCTCGGGCGATCTGAACGGGCCCGCTATTTTGGCCTGCATGATCTGGCAGAGGCGCGCGCCTACTTGGCGCATCCTGTTCTTGGCATGCGTTTGATTGAAATCTCTGATGTGATGCTGTCTCATACGGGCACACCACCTGCACACATCTTGGGTCCGGTCGATGCGCTGAAGCTCAGGTCCTGCGCCACGCTTTTCGGCGCAGCTGGTGCAGGAACCCTGCAGGATGTCCTGACACGATTTTTTGATGGTGAGCCGTGCCAGCTCACTATCGCGGCATTGGATCCAACCTGAGATCGGCCAAGAAGCCGATCACTTTTGACTCTGGCATTTCGCAGGGCCGCAGCAACTGACCTGACTGTGTCAGGTAAAGGTTGGCGCTGATGTAGTCAGAGCCGCCGCGCTGTTGCGCCACCAGTTTCAGGGATTTGCCATTGGCAAAGGTCGACTTGGAGACCACGTAAGACAGCCCGCCTGAGCAACCGATGTGACTGCCATCGGGCCAGTCAAGGAGCCGGGCCAAGGCCGCATCCATACGATCGGTCAGCTTTTTTGCCCAATCTTGGGTTCTGTTCCTGCCCGGACACGAGCGAGGTTTTCGCGATGCCGCCAGAACACTAAAGCGGTCAGGGCAAACGCCAGGATCAGGGCAGAGCCGGAGCCCAGTAACGCGGCCCACACGCTGGAAAACGCAGCCGCCCCCAATGCGCCGATCGACGAGATGCGGCTCATGGCAACCATGAACAACCAGGACAGGCAGCAGGCCACGCCAACCGGCCACGCCAAGGCCAACCAGACGCCCAAGAAAGTCGCGACACCTTTGCCGCCTTTGAAACGCAGCCAGATGGGAAAGCAATGACCCAGCATTGCCGCCAATGCGGCCAACTGCACAGCGTCTTCGCCAGCAAAGCTGCGGGTGATCAGGACGGCGGCCGCCCCTTTGGCGCCATCCAGTAGCAGTGTCAGCGCGGCGGCCAGCTTGTTGCCGGTACGCAGCACATTGGTTGCCCCGATGTTGCCCGAACCGATTTGACGTAGATCGCCCAAGCCGAAAACGCGCGACAGAACCAAGCCGAAAGGAACAGAGCCCAGCAGATACCCGACCAACGCCCAAAGGGCCAAAACAACCGGTGTGCTTTCAAAAGGCGGCATATTTCAACTCCGGTAGACTTCGACGCCGTTGACGTAGGTGGCCAGAACCCGACCTTCCATCCGTTGGCCGTCAAACGGGGTGTTTTTCGACTTCGACAACAGTTTGAACCGATCCAGGACAAAGGGCACGTCTGGATCAAAGAGGATCAGGTCAGCCGGAGCCCCGGCGGTCAGCCGTCCGCACGGCAACCCAAGCCGGCGGGCCGGGTTCAAGGCCAAGGCACGGAAAAGCTCCGGTAAGGTCAGATGCCCACCATGATAAAGGCGCATTGCAGCGGGCAGCAGCGTTTCCAAAGCAACTGCGCCGCTTGCGGCCTCTTCGAAGGGCAGCCGTTTGCTTTCGGGGTCTTGCGGCGTATGCATCGAGGACAGCGTGTCGATCAATCCGGTGCGCAACGCGTCGATCACGGCCAGCCGGTCGGTTTCTGCTCGCAGGGGCGGCTTCACCTTGAAAAACGTCCGGTAGTCCGCGACATCCAGTTCGTTCAGCGTGACATGGTGGATGCTGGTGCCCGCAGTCACATTGAGGCCATTGCGCTTGGCGCGTTCCAACGCAGGCAGGGCTCGGGCCGTGGTGATCTGATCCGCGTGATAGTGAGCGCCGGTCATTTCGACCAACGCGATATCGCGGTCCAGACCCATCCGTTCGGCCATGGAAGAGACGGATGACAAGCCGCGCAGGGATGCAAACTTGCCCGAGGTCGCGGCCGCTCCGTGGGACAGTATGGGCTCTTGCGGGTGGGCCACGACAAGCGCGTTCATCGAGCGCGCGTATGTCAGGGCCCGCGAGAAAACCTTGGTGTCCGCGACCACCTTATCGCCATCTGAAAAGGCGACCGCACCTGCGTCCATCAAGAACCCGATTTCCGTCATCTCGCGCCCGTCTCGCGCCTTCGTCAGCGCGGCCATGGGGCGCACATGTACCGGCGCTTCGGCCTGTGCCCGACGGGTGACAAACTCCAGGGTTTCCGGGCTATCAATCACTGGCGTTGTGTCGGGCCGCGTAACGATCGTGGTCACGCCGCCCGCTGCTGCAGCCAGTCCGGCCGTGCGATAGCTTTCCTTGTGGCGCTCGCCCGGCTCCCCGACCTTCACGCCAATATCGACAATCCCGGGAGCCAGGCATTTACCCCCACAGTCCACCACACGGGCCTCTTCCGGAACGGGCAAACCAGCGCAAACGCCCATGATCTTGCCATCCGCGACAACTAGTGCGCCAGCTTCGTCAGTTTGCGTTTCAGGATTGATCAGCCGCGCATTCTGAAAAACCAATGTCATAGTACTATCCAGAGAACGATCAGCGCAAACAGCGCAAGGACAACGGCAACAATGACACCCCCAACTCGCGTGGCGCGGGCGCGGCGAAAACGCGGGCCTGATGCTGTACCGCTGAATGGTTTCGCGCTGTCGCTGATGGCGGGATCCGGCCTGCTGCTCCAGTCAACGGCGGTCTCACCGTAGCTTCCGATCAGCGTTAGCGTGCTGGCTGGCTGGAGCGTCATGGCTTCACCCCGAAAGGCTTTTGACAAAACAATCAACACGTAGCCATCCAGCGCATCCAGCTTCTGGCGATCTTCAGCAACGTCTTTGGTCGGCACACCCAAACCATCCGTCACGTAGTCGGCCAGTCCCACACCCTCCAAATCTCTAACGGGAAAAAGTTCGAGCGCCGTTGTGTCGAGGTCGTCCACCCCCAAAAGTTGTCGCGCCGCGGCATCAGTGGGGCGCGATGTTGGCTGCAAAGCCAAAGGGTCGGTCTGTGCAATCAAGGATTTTGCATCCGCGGCCGGCAGGTTCACGGCAAACACGCGAACAGCGCCGCGTTCGCTTTTGGGGATCAAAATGTCCTTCATCTCATGCTGCGCGCTCCCGCCGCAGGTTTTGTGCCAGTAAATCCATGGCTGCCATCCGTACGGCCACACCCATTTCGACCTGATCCTGAATGACGGACCGGTTGATGTCGTCGGCCAGCGTGCCGTCAATCTCGACCCCGCGGTTCATTGGGCCCGGGTGCATGACGATGGCATCGGGTTTTGCAAGCGCCAGCTTTTCGGCATCCAGGCCATATCGGAAGTAGTATTCGCGTTCCGACGGAATGAACCCGCCATCCATTCGCTCTTTTTGAAGCCTTAGCATCATTACGACGTCAACGTCTTCGAGGCCTTCTTCCATCGATTCATAGACTTCAACGCCAAACTCCGAGATGCCTGACGGCATCAACGTGGGCGGACCCACCAACCGCACTCGGTTTTCCATTTTGCCCAGAAGGATCAGGTTGGACCGGGCCACCCGGGAATGAGCTATATCGCCGCAAATTGCTATGCTGAGCCGATGCAACCGCCCCTTGGCCCTGCGGATGGTCAGTGCATCCAGCAACGCCTGCGTCGGATGTTCGTGCCGTCCGTCTCCGGCATTCAAAACAGCGCAGTTTACCTTTTGCGCCAGCAAATCGACCGCGCCTGAATGCGGGTGTCGCACAACGAGAAGATCGGGATGCATCGCGTTCAGCGTCATCGCTGTGTCGATCAGTGTTTCGCCTTTTTTGATGGAACTGGCCTGCATGGCCATGTTCATCACATCGGCCCCCAACCGTTTGCCGGCCAATTCGAAGCTGGCCTGCGTCCGCGTCGAGTTTTCGAAGAACATGTTCACCTGCGTCAGTCCGGCAAGCGCATCGCCGTGCTTGTCGGCCCGGCGGTTCAGGTCCACGTAACTGTCCGACAAATCAAGCAGGGTCGAGATTTCGTGTGGCTTGAGATGTTCGATGCCAAGTAGGTGGCGTTGATCAAAGGACATCCGAAGCTCCGCAGTACTCGCGGCTGCGTTATAAGCAGCCATGCCGTGCCCTTCAAGCAGAGCGCGGGCGTTTCCACTGTCGTCGGCGCGCGCTAGCTTGGGTGCATGGAATCAGCGTTTTCATCTCAGGTCGCGCGGGCGTGGCTGGACTGGCAAATCGAACTTGGTGCGGACGAAGCTATTTCCGACGGCCCAATAGACCGATATGCCGCGACCGATCCCCCCAAACGTTCGGCCGCGCAAGAACCCGGTGTCCGGGCATTGGATCAACCCGTCGATCC
>CAWUIW010000280.1:0-4334 GCA_963922515.1 uncultured Rhodobacterales bacterium
TGTTTCAGATGTTCAATTTGCTGCCCTTCGCAAGCGGGTTGGACAACATCCTGCTTGGCACAAGGTTTGCACCGGAGAGAACCGCACGTTGCACCGATCCACGCGCTGAAGCGCTTCAGCTGGCTTCTGACCTTGGACTGGCACCGGATATAGTGACCAATGGCACGGCAGGACAATTGAGCGTTGGGCAGCAACAACGGATCGCGGCGGCCCGTGCGATGATCGGCAATCCTGCGCTTGTGCTGGCGGATGAACCAACATCTGCGCTGGATGCTGCATCGCAACGTGCCTTTCTGGATCTGATGTTTGATCGTCTGCGGCACGCTGGATCGGCCCTGCTTATGGTCAGCCATGATCACACTTTGGCCGACCGTTTCGATCGGGTAGTCGAGCTTGGTTCGATTGCACGAACCATGTATATCACCGCGCAATGACCTTGGTTAAGCTGGCATGTCTGTCTTTGCTCAGCCGCCGGCTGACCGTAATGCTGACAATTGTGTCAATTGCTTTGTCCGTCGCATTGTTCGTCGGCGTCGAGAAGGTCAGAACAGGTGCGCGGACCAGTTTTGCCGATACCATATCCAACACAGACCTCATCATGGGTGCGCGGTCGGGCGGGGTTCAGCTTTTGCTGTATTCGGTGTTCCGCATCGGAAACGCGACAAACAATGTCACCTGGGATAGCTACCAAGACATTGCGGCGCGGCCGGAAGTGGCATGGGCCGTTCCGATATCACTGGGCGACAGCCACCGCCAATTCCGTGTGATGGGCACCACCCAAGAGTTTTTTGGGAGGTACCGGTATCGAAACGGTCAGTCGTTGACCTTTGGTGAAGGTGATCTTTTCGACGACCTGTTCGACGCGGTTGTCGGGGCGGATGTCGCCAGCACACTAGGCTACGCAGTGGATGATCCAATTGTAGTGGCGCATGGCCTTGCCTCGTTCAGCTTGCATGACGACACGCCGTTTCGCATCTCGGGCATTTTGGACAAGACCGGCACGCCCGTGGACCGCACGGTCATCGTCAGCCTGGAAGCCATCGAAGCGATACATGTCGACTGGCAAAGCGGCGGACCAAAAACCGGTCCGGCGACACCCGTCGATGTGATCCGCGAAATGGATTTGCAGCCGAAGGCGATCACCGCGGCCATGATCGGTACACAAAGCAGATTACAGATTTTCCGGTTACAAAGGGCCATCAACGAGTACGCAGAAGAGCCTTTGTTGGCTGTCATTCCCGGCGTCGCCCTGCAAGAGCTTTGGGGGATCGTTGGTATCGCCGAAACCGCTCTGGTCGCTGTATCGGCCATGGTCGTCGCCACGGCCATACTGGGAATGGCGGCAATGATCCTTGCCGGTTTGAATGCCCGCCGGCGCGAAATGGCGATCTTGCGGGTGGTCGGGGCCGGGCCGCGCGTGATCATCGCGTTGCTGATGACCGAAGCGCTTGTGATGGCCGCGATTGGGGCCGCTCTTGGGCTTGCGATCCTGACTGCCACTTTGGCGGTGCTGCAGCCCTATTTCGATCGACAGTTCGGGCTTTTCATTCCTGTCACTGCACCGGGCGGGCAAGAGTTGTTAATGGTAGCGGCAGTATTGGGCGCAGCGGCGTTGGTCAGCGTCTTTCCGGCTTGGCGTGCGTATCGGATGTCGCTGGCTGACGGTATGATGGTGAAGATGTGATTTTTGGTCGAGCGCCGGGTGTGGGATACAGGGGTATGTTCAAACGTCTTGCCTCAGGTCTTGCTCTGCTGCCAATGATTGCGCCGCCGGCGATCGCCTGCGCGTTTCACCTGTATGCGCCACAGGACACGCTTGTGGACAAGATGCTTGCGAGCGAACACATCGTGCTGGCGCAAATAGATGAAAATGACACGTCGCGCTATCAGGCAATATCTGCTTTCAAAGGCGGTGTGGACTACGTGGAGCTGCCATTTGCAGCGGACACAGACATACGGCTGCAACTCAGCTTGCACCCAGATCACAGGGTGCTTTTCGCCCGGGAAGAAGCCTATGGTCCTTGGCGCCAACTTGCCTATCTGGATGCAGAGTTTCTGTCCGTCGTTCATCATGTTTCGCAGCAGATGGACGCTTGGATGTTCGAAGACGAACGATTGCGCTATGCGTACTTCGCGGGTCTGCACGACCATGCCAATGATGACATTCGCCGGCTGGCATTGGCAGAGCTCGACAAAGCCCCGTACGAGGTGTTGCGCGCTTTGCCGATGAGCGTCTCGACAGAGCGTATGGCACAGAATTTTTGGGATATCGACGAAGCGGATTACCGCGCCATCAAAACGCTGATGCTTGGTATGAGTGACGACGCAGAAGCGGGACAATTCCTATTGACCCGGTATTCCGACGCGCTGGCGCTGGGCGACCCACTACGGCTCGGCGCTGCGGCGACTGCGTATGTGGAACATGCGGGTCTGCTAGGTGTTTCGAAAGTTCTTTCTACGCTGGCGGAAACACCGGATATGGACCCTGACTCTGCGGAGATATTGATAGAAGCGATGGCGATACACGATCAAGTGGGTGATCCTGTCCTGAAAATGGCTATCGAAACCGCGTTGGCAGACTTGTTGCTCGATCGGCCGGATCTTGCAGGCGCGGCGGCACGGCAGTTCGGATCGCGCGGTGGCTGGGGGCTGGCAGCGCCTCTGGAGCGCTTGATGCAAGATCGCCGGTTGCTGGATTTGTCAGATGTCCTGGCGGTGGGTCAGTACGTGGCTTTGGCCCGCGAAGCCCAATCCAGTTTCTTGCGTGGCGAACCCGATGCAGGTGGAAATGAAGACACGTGATTTCATCTCGCGGCGTGCTTTCGTAGCTGCCTCACTGGCGTCTGCCTTGTCACCATTTCGCGCATCTGCCGAGCAAGAGGTCTTGGAACTGTCTTGGGGCGATCTTGTGCCGTCGGGCGAAGGTTTGGCGCTCAGGGCGCTGCGCGAACTTGGTGTGGTTCAGCATGGGCAATACAGCAGCTCGTTCATCCAGGACACGAATGGCGATGTCACCGATGAATTCAATGGGCGCATGGTGCGCATCCCGGGCTACGTGGTTCCGCTCGACTACGATGGCCTTGGGGTCACAAGCTTTATTCTGGTGCCGTACATTGGCGCCTGCATCCATGTGCCGCCGCCCCCGCCAAACCAATTGGTGTTCGTGTCAACAGAAGACCCCTACGCCAGTCGCGGCCTGTTTGAGCCGGTTTTTGTCACAGGGGTATTTGGCACGACAGCCACGGATACCGCGTTGGCCGAGATTGGCTATGCAATGGCGGCGGACAAGATTGAACCTTACGGATAGCGTCAGAGCTCTCCTCTTTCTTCCAATACCTTGCGGGCGACGCGGAAACACTCCAATGCCTGCGGAACGCCGCAATAGATCCCGACCACATGAACAATGGCTCGGATTTCCTCTTTGCTGACCCCGTTGTTCAGGGCACCTCGGCAATGGGTTTCCCATTCCTGCATTTTGCCAAGCGCCCCGATCATCGCCAGGTTCATCATGCTGCGGGTTTTGGGGTCGATGGCGTCGTCGCCCCACCCAAACCCCCAACACCACGCAGTCATCGCTTCCTGAAAGGGCCGCGTAAAGTCATCAGCCGCTGCAAGGTTCTTTTCGACATAGTCCGCGCCTAAGGTGGCTTTTCGCTGCTGCAGGCCGGTATCGAACATGTTGTCCATTTTTTGAGTTCTCCAAACAAAAAGGGCGGCACCCAAGGTTGCGCCGCCCCAAGGGTGTAAATGTGCTACTCGGCCGGTTCGCTCAATGGTCCTTCGTTGGTGTGCGTGGTTGGCAGACCCGCAGCCTCGCGCTTGCCGTCACGCCAGATCGCTTTCAGCAGCGATAAGCCCATCAGTACCATCACGGCGCTGAAGGGCAGCGCTCCGATTACCATTGCGGTCTGAATCGCACTAAGGCCGCCCGCAAGGATCAAGGCCCCGACCACCAGGGCCAAAGCGGCGCCCCAGAACAGGATATGCGGGCGGGCTTTAGGCCCCTCGTCTCCAGCGGCGTTGATCGTGTTGATGATCAACACAGCCGAGTCCGCCGATGTGACCAGATAGGTCAGCAGCAACACAACCACGATGAGCGACATGACCCAAGCCAGCGATTCGTTCAGGATCACCGCCAACGTGGCGAACAATTGGTCTGATGCGCCCGCGCCGGTGATGGACCCCGCAGCCTCGCCCGATAGTTCCAAGTCGATCGCAGTGCCGCCGACCATTGCGAACCAAACAAAGCACATCAGCGATGGAATGACCAAAGCGCCCAGCACGTACTCGCGGATCGTGCGACCCTTGGAGATGCGGGCTAGGAAAACACCAAC
>CAWUIW010000281.1:0-4326 GCA_963922515.1 uncultured Rhodobacterales bacterium
ATGGCGATGCGGCGATCTATGATGCGATGGCGCGCCTTGCTCAGGATTTCAACGTGCGGTATCCGCTGGTGGACGGGCAGGGCAACTTCGGCAACATCGATGGCGATAACCCGGCGGCATCACGGTACACGGAAGCGCGCCTGACGGTCGTGGCCGAGGCGTTGCTGGATGGACTGAACGAAGACGCTGTTGATTTTCGTGAAAACTATGATGGTACCTTGTCGGAACCCGTGGTTTTGCCGGCAGAGTTTCCGAACTTGCTGGCGAACGGATCGAACGGCATTGCCGTTGGGATGGCCACCAGCATACCCCCTCACAATATTGCAGAGCTGTGTGATGCCTGCCTGCATTTGATCAAGGCACCAGACGCGCGGGATGACACTTTGTTGAACTACGTGCCTGGTCCCGATTTTCCGACGGGCGGCGTTCTGGTCGAATCGGCCGGGAGCATTGCGCAAGCCTATCGCACAGGGCGCGGCGGCTTTCGTCTGCGTTGCACCTACGCGGTCGAGGATCTGGGACGTGGACAATGGCAGATTGTTGTCACCGAGATCCCCTATCAGGTTCAAAAGTCGAAGCTGATCGAGAAAATCGCCGAACTCATTCAGACAAAAAAAATCCCGATACTTGCAGATGTCCGCGACGAAAGTGCTGACGATGTAAGGGTGGTTCTGGAACCCAGATCCAAGAACGTAGATCCGGACGTTCTGATGGGCATGTTGTACCGGAACTCGGACTTGGAAGTGCGTGTTTCGCTGAACATGAATGTTCTGATTGACGGCCTGACTCCAAAGGTGTGTTCGCTCAAGGACGTGCTCCGTGCATTTTTGGATCATCGCCAGGATGTGTTGTTGCGCCGGTCGCGGCACCGTCTGGGCAAGATCGATCATCGCCTGGAAGTGCTGGAAGGTTTTATCATTGCCTTTCTCAATCTGGACCGGGTGATCGACATCATCCGCTATGACGAAGATCCCAAGGCCGCGTTGATGCGCGAGGATTGGTCGCGCGCGCACGTGCGCGCCGCGAGCGAAGCCGACTACCGGTCGCCATCAGCAGGTGAAGGTGAACTGAGCGAGACGCAGGCCGAGGCCATTTTGAACATGCGGCTGCGCAGCCTGCGGCGTCTGGAAGAGCTAGAGCTGTTGCGGGAGCAAAGCGCGCTGATGGAAGAGCGTGCGGCACTCGAAGACCTGCTTGAAAGCCCGGACCTGCAATGGGCCAAGATTGCCGAGCAGTTGAAGGAGACCAAGAAAACCTTCGGCAAGGATTATCCGGGCGGCGCGCGTCGCACTCGTTTGGAAGAGGCGGCTGAAATCGAAGAGGTTCCGCTGGAGGCCATGATCGACCGAGAGCCGATCACGGTCGTTTGCTCCAAGATGGGTTGGATACGGGCCATGACCGGTCACATCGATCTGGGACGCGATTTGAAGTTCAAAGACGGCGATGGACCACGGTTTATCTTCCATGCCGAAACCACCGACAAGCTGCTTGTCTTTGGCTCCAATGGCCGTTTCTACACGTTAGCGGCGGCCAACTTGCCCGGCGGGCGCGGCACCGGCGAGCCTTTGCGCCTGATGGTGGATTTGTCCAATGACGCTGAGATCATTGCGCTCTTTATTCATCGAGTGGATCGGAAACTTCTGGTCGCGTCCGATGAAGGCAATGGCTTCGTCGTGCCCGAAGCCGAAATTGTGGCGCAAACGCGCAGTGGCAAGCAGGTCCTGAACGTCAAGGATCCCGTCCGGGCCAAGGTGTGCCAACCAGTCGAGGGTGACCATGTTGCGGTTGTGTCAGAGAATGGCAAGTTCTTGGTTTTCCCGGTCGAAGAACTGCCGGAAATGACGCGCGGCAAGGGGGTCCGCCTGCAAAAGTACAACATGGCCCGCGGCAAGCAAGGCGCGCTGGAATTGGATGGGGGCTTGTCGGACATCACCACTTTTGTCTGGGCGGACGGTCTTCGGTGGCCGATGGGCGGTGGCAAAACGCGCCACGAGCCCGACATGTCAGAATGGCTTGGCAAGCGTGCAGGCGTTGGCAAACGACCGCCACACGGCTTTCCGCGCAGCAACAAGTTCCGCTAGCGATCAGATTGGTTCTGCCATCATCCAAACGCCGCCCTCTGGTCGCAATGTCAGGATCATAATCGGGTCCGGCACGCGGCCAGGCACGGCAGTGAACCGAAATCGTGCCAGCAAAGTCGCCAAAATAATCACGGCTTCTTGTAGCGCGAAGCTGGCCCCAATGCAGATGCGGGGGCCATCTCCGAACGGCAGATAGGCATAGCGATCAATCGACTTTCGGTCCGCAAACCGATTTGGGTCAAAGGCGTCTGGGTCGTCCCAAAGCGCATGGTGTCGGTGCACTGCATAGATCGGCAGCATCACGGTGTCGCCGGGTTTGATGTCCTGACCTGCAAGCCGGTCGGACGATTGTGCCGTCCGAGACACAAACCCGCCCGGAGGATAAAGGCGTAGCGCTTCATCGATGATCTGCCGCACAAATGGCAGATGGACAACGTCATCGGCCGTGGCCGCCCGACCGCCCAGAACGGAAACGGCCTCGGCTCGCGCCCGGTCCTGAACCTCAGTGTCGAACCCGCAGAGGTAGAGCGACCATGACAACGCAAGCGCCGTGGTTTCGTGCCCTGCAACAATGAAAGTCAAAAGATTATCGCGCAGCTCGCTGACAGTCATCTTCCGCGCGGTTTCGGAATCCTCACCCTGCAGCAAAAGGTCCAGCAAATCCGGAATTCCAACCGAACCGGCCGCCGCCCGTCGTTCGATCGCCCGGTCTGCTTCGGCCTGCATGTCTTGCATCGACCGGACCGCAACCACGCGATTGGGGCGCGGGACCCAGCCGGGCAGACCGATCACGTCGAAAATCGATATCCGACCCGCTGCATCGATATAGGCGTTGATCGCATCGTGAACGGCATTGCGATCAAAGGAACCGTCTCCGGAAAAGGTCACGTCTGCGATCACCTCGAACGTGGTGGTCACCATGTCATCCAATACGTTCACCGCCTTGCGCGGCCCGGCTTGCGCAATACGGGCAGCCGAGCGTTCCGCGGCGGAGGTCATGACCGGCCCAAGTGCCGCAACATTGCGATGCGAAAATACCGGAGCCGCGGTGCGCCGCTGCCAGCGCCAATGCGCGCCTTCGGCGATGAATAGAGAATCCCCGATCGCCGGTTCCAGAAGGTTCTTGGTCACAATGGACTTTGGATAGTTGTCGACATGCTCCAGCAGAACACGTCGCAGCGCATCGGGATCCATGACCATGTGCCAGCGCCGCACTGTGCTGCCCGAAATGATCGGCAAACGCGTGGCCGCGTCTGGAATGATTTCCAAAACGTTGCGGCGCGCCGTCCGCCAGCTGCCCCAGATGCCCAGAGGTTCCGTGCCCAGTTTCACCCGGACGGGATAGGTTGGCGAAGCGGCCAGATCACGCATTATGACGATCCAGAGTTGTTTCGATCACATTTCGGAACATAGCTGCCGATCCGGCTGTCGCAACATTTACACTTGTGGCGCGAGTGGTCTATCTGCTCAAAAGTATGCGCAAAAAGAGGAACTGGTTTGCGACTTATTGCAGTTTTGGTCGGTTTGGTCTGGCTGGCCGGATGTACGGCAAAGGATTTGAACGAGCCACCGGTCCCTTTGGGCGACTTCAAGCTGGGACATAACATCGTCATTGCCTCGAAAATGCAGCAAGGCCCCATTTCGCGCAAAGCCTCGGAAGAAGACTGGGTGACGAACCTGACAGAAGCTTTCGATGATCGGTTCGGGCGGTATGCTGGCGAAGGACTGTATCATTTCGGCGTCAGCGTCGAAGGTTTCATGCTGGCCCCACCCGGTGTGCCATTGGTCTACACGCCCAAGTCCGCCCTCATCATCAACGTGACCGTTTGGGATGACGGGTACGGTCGCAAACTGAATGACGAACCGCGCCAATTCACGATTGTTGAAGACACTGATCAGAACTCGCTGATCATCGGGTCCGGCATCGGTCGGTCCCGCGAAGAGCAGCTGGACGGTCTGTCTTACAATGCAGCAAAGGCCATTGAAAACTGGTTGGTTGTCATGAACCAGGAGTTTGCATGGTTCACGGACGATCCGGTGTTCAACCCTGACCCCGAGGCTGGCCTGACGGAAGAGCGCTGACACCGCCCGACAACAGGCGCTTGATTTTCTCGAGCAGACAAAATATGTCGCGCGCGCAGAGGAAACCGGGTCGCTTGGACCCCCAAACCGCAAAAGGGCGCCAGCAGAATGGCAAAGGAAAAGTTTGAGCGTAACAAGCCGCACGTTAACATTGGTACGATTG
>CAWUIW010000282.1:0-4300 GCA_963922515.1 uncultured Rhodobacterales bacterium
CCGGCTTTGCGGCAAAGCTCAGCATAATCCGGCGCATCGGTGGACACGATAACCCGGTCAATCCGCTCGCAGGCAAGTAGATGGGCGATTGTCCATTCGACCAACGGCTTTCCCGCGATGGGCCGGATGTTTTTGTGCAGGATCCCCTTACTGCCCGACCGGATCGGGATGATGGCAACAGCGCGTGTCATCGGGACAGGCTCCGGCAAACAGTGGCGCCGGTCATTCGAATTCCGCCACAAAGCTGGGGATCGAAAACTTCGACAAAAGCTGGGTCATCGGGTCGACCTCGGGCTGGAACGCCGCCAGCCGGTCCAGAAACTCTGGCGTGACCTTGGCGCGTTTGACCGCTGTATCCTGTTCAACAACAACGCCCGACACACCGTCAAGCACCAGCTCGTTTACGCCGGCTGCGTCCCAGGCGATGATGGCTGTGCCGACGCTGAGCGATTCAAGACCGGCCAGCGGGATCGCCTCGCCGTCGCTGAGGATGATCGAATAGTCGTATTGCGCAAAGGTACCCGACGGATCGTTGGTTCTGCCTTGGAACGTCAGCTCCAGATCCGGATGATCCTTGTTCAAAGTAACGGCGAGCGCATGCATCTCATTTTCGTAGGCGATCTGCGCTTCGGTGAACCCCGTGCCGTAAATGTCGAACACGGTTTTGCGCGATTTGCTCATATCCGCCGCCATGTACATGGCGGCCTCAATGTTCTTGTTAGGCGAAATCCGCCCGATATAGCACAGGCGGAATGGGTCGTCGGCCGCCTTGGCCGGGCGCGGCAACACCTGTGTCAGGTCGGGTGCAACTGGGAAAACCGGGGTATAGACGCGCCGGGAGGGATTTTTCGGAAAGACCGATGCCACGACGTCCATCAGCTGATCGGTGGGACAGACAAAGGTGACGTCACCGGTCGGCCAGAGCGACAGCGCAAGCCGCGCAGCGCGCGAACTGGCGAACCGTTCGGTGTGCAGGAACACGTACTTGTTTTTGGCGTGGAAGGCTTTGTTGAAGAAGATCGACGTGATGTCGTTCAGGATCACGGTGTCGAATTTGTGTGACTGACCACGCAACCGCAGGATTGACGCAACGGTGCTGATCCCTTTTTGCAGGAACTGCGTTTTGCTCAGTCCGCCATAATCGTTGTTCAATGTCGGAATTTCGAACACCAGCGGAAGCTCTTTGAGTTTATGTTCATTCAGCTTTTCGCGGATCCCGCTATTTCCTTCGTGCTGAACCATGGCGGAGTCCCAGCCCGCCGCATCAAAGCCTGCAACAAGGTTCAAACACACTTTCTGAACCCCTCCCTGCATAAAGTTGTCGCCGAGGTTCATCGAATGGAAGATGCCGATCTTACGCATGGCGCGTGTCCTTTCGCCGGTTGAGCGGTGTTGGTGTGCTTCGCGAGGAACTGCTGCGCGAAATTGAGGCCCTGGTTGATGGCCTGATCCATGTCCAGATACGCGTAGGACCCGCAACGGCCGACGAATTTTATCCGGTCTTCGTCCACAAGCTCGCCGTATCGGCGGTGGAGCGCACGGTTTTCGCCGCCAGGATCCTTCACCGGATAGAAGGGCTCAAAGTTGTTTTCTTCGGCAGAGCAAGGCTCTTCGAAGGTCAGGATCGTCTTGAGAGGGTTATCACCGTGACCGGGGTAGTTTTTCCATTCGGTCACGCGGGTATGCGGGCCGGTATGCGTGAAATTCACCGTCGGCACGGGCAACGCACGCGGCAGCGGCATTTCTACATTGGTAAACTTTATCGATCTGTATGGAAGGCGCCCGTAACGGTAATCAAAGAATTCGTCGATCGCCATAGAGTTGAATGTGAAATGATGCGCGGCTAGCATGTCATGTTTAAAAGCGGTGTTCAAGAGCACCGTGATCCGTTCATGATCGGCAATCCGTTCGGCAAAGGCGGTGTATCCGTCCTTGGGGAACCCTTGGAAATCGTCGTTGGGGAAATATTCGTCCGCCATCCCTTCGAGCTTTGGCAGACGCTTTAGAATATCGCCATCAACGCGGTCAAATGCCGTCGCCCACATCTTTTCCGTGTAGCGGACAAAAAACGTCTCAAGCAGCTCGTCCTCGGTAAAGGCCGCCCGGGTCGCATCGTTCGGCGGAAAGGTGAAATACCCTTTGTCTTCGACATAGGCCTGAACCTTGTGGCGATAGGGCGTCCATTCGGAAAACTGTTGCACATACTCGGCCACGCGGGTGTTGCGTGTGTGAAAGATGTGGGGGCCGTATTTGTGGACGCGGATGCCCGCCTCGTTCACCTCGTCAAAGATATTGCCGCCGATATGAGGGCGGCGGTCGATGATCAGGATTTCCCAGCCTGCGCGGGCCAGCGTGTTGGCAATCGTCAGACCGGTCAGTCCTGCGCCCACGATCAGGATGCTGTTTGTGGAGGGGTTCGGCATGTCAAAACTCGAAAAATAGGGGTGGCGCCGGAGGCGTGATGCGCCCTTAGGTTGATTTTCGTCCGGTTCGGTTGGCGGATGCTGGACCGTATCGGTCGCGCAGGGCATCGGCGATGAGGGGTCTGTCTTCGTGGCCAGCGCTTTGGAACCGGTCAATTTCCGCACCATCGGCGTATGCCAAACGGATGACCTCAACACCCTGGATTTCGAACAACAGGGTCGAGTAATGCCCCACCGCCGTGGCGGCAGGGTATTGGGGTTGATCCTTGAGCCCGGATACCGCGAGCCCCTTGCCGCGCGCATAGTCGGCAAGAACCTTGTCACGCGGATGCGCGATGACGCGGCGCACATCTTGTTCAGCAACCAGACGGTCAAAGAGCGACAGATACCTGTCACGGTCAACGATCCGGTCTTCGATCAGCGGCTGTGAGATAAAGACCGCCCCCGCCTCCGGATCATGCCGGAACCGCCCGGAATCCGCCGATTGGCACACAAAGCAGCGGTCTTCGATCTCTTTGAAATACAACGCGTCCTGATCGATAAAAACATAGGCCGCAGCGAGGCAATCAAGGTCGATGGCGCGCGGGTTGTTGCGCAGCAGGCTCAGCGTGCCGGTGCGCAGCGCGAGAAACGTAATTTGGGCCATGATCGACGCGCGGCTCTTGAGCCGTTGCCAAAAAAGCCGCTTTGCGCCGGTCTGCAATTCGTGGTCCAGCTCCGACAGCGACCCGTGCTGGACAAACACGATTTCCGCACCGCACATGTGCAGAATTTGCACCAGCTTGCTGATCGGACGGCTGAAGTAATCAAAAACAAAGACGCGCGCCCCGCGCCAGTTGTCCGCGGCAAAGTCACTAATGTGGAATTGTTCGGCGCCGATAGTGGCGAGGGGCTCTTGATAGGCTTCGAAATAGACAACGGTCTCGGGCTTGATGGCTGCCTCAAGCGACAGAACGAAGTGGTTAAAATATTTCGGCTGATACATCAGAAACACGTTTCGCCGGGTAGTTTGGGTTTGATCACTCATCGTCGCGCGCGTAAAATCCCGGTTTAGTCCCCAGGGCTCTCTTGGCCCTGGGCGTTTGCTGCCCGCACCTCTTTCTCCAACGCTTCGATTTCGGCCTTTAGCGCCTGGTATTCCTCCCGCTTCCGAAGCATGAAATTGCGCGTCATCCATGATTTTGTTGCGATGCCTTCGGGCGTCAGGAGGTAGGCATAGCGCCGCTTGTCTTCGCTGGCGGTGAAATTACTGATCTTGACCAGACCTTTGTCGACGAGCGCTTTTAGCACGTAATGAACGCGGCCTGTGCTGATGCCAACGGCGTGTGCCAGATCGCGCTGTGACATTTCTGGGTTTTGCTCAAGCAATCGCAAAATGCGGAAGCGCGCATCGTCTTGAACTTTGTTTTGCTGGCCAGCCATTGTCAGGTTGGTGTATGGCTACCGCACAAGGACTGCCCATGGCGCCTTGGTAATATGGTCCGGTTGGAATCGATTACTCCGCTCATGTTTGAGCAGATAGCAGCTTTCTGCGCTTGCGAAAAGCCCCAATGTCAAAATCTTTGAGCGTTTCGCGCGCCCGGCTGGAGCACATTGCCTTGACGTCAGCATGTACGACATGGTGCGCGAGAACGTTGCTATGATCGCCTTGCTACTCCTACGGTGTGTGTGGCGAAACGGCATCGTCACCGTCAGCGCGCACGGTCTGTTCGACAGCCTCTTCCATGCTGATCGTATTGAGCACCAGTTCGAACTGTTCTTGGATTTCGGGGGCGTGGCGCGCGATGTAGTCTCGGACAGCGCCGTTTTCCATCAGCTTTTTCAGGTAGCCCTTGGCAACCACCAGGTTCAACAGTTCGGACCCGTAGTTTTCTTCG
>CAWUIW010000283.1:0-4274 GCA_963922515.1 uncultured Rhodobacterales bacterium
GTTCGTGACAACCGTGCCCGGTTCCGCCCATTCCCGCCATGCAAGGGCATGCGGCGCATCTCCGTCCAGCAGCTTTTCCGCCAATCCGGTTCCGTCAGCCACAACTTGCTGCGCCAATTCGACCATTGATTGGATGTCGTCTGCGACATCCGCATCGGCCGCACCAAAGCACGCGCTTCGCAATATCAGGCCGATACCCTCTGGTACCAGCGCGTCGGCGATATCAAGCAGGCGTACCCTTTCTTCATCGTCGCGAATGTTGCGGGATACGTTCACGCCCGGTGCATCCGGTGTGGCGATGGCGTATCGACTTTTGAACAAGAGCTTTTGCGTCACCGGCAGCGCCTTGCCCGGTTCGGCATACCCTGTGACCTGCACCAAAAGCGGGTCACCTGGCGCCAATCCCTTCACTTGCCGTAAAAAGGCAGAACCATCGGGCGTTGTCAGGAACATGCCGCCTTGTCCTTTGACCGGCCTGTCCGCGCGCGCTCGATACACGGTTCCCGGCGGTGGTGCATCGCTTTCAACATAGACATCGTCCAAGCGCCCATCCACGAACAGGGCCGAGACTTCACGACCGCGCAATTGATCGAGTATGACGGTCCGCCCTTTCATGACGCAAATCTGTGCACCGGATATCCAGCCTTCTCTAAAAGCGTTGCGGTTTCAGCAAGAGGCAAGCCGACGATGCCAGTGAACGACCCGCTGATCCAGGGGATCAGGGCCCCGGCTGGACCTTGAATGCCGTACCCTCCTGCCTTGCCGCGCCAATCATCGGTGGCAAGATAGGCGTTGAGTTCGCTGTCTGACAGTCGCTTCATTTTGACATGACTGACAACGTCCCGCTCCCAGACCCGTGTTCCACAGCGTACCGCGACACCGGTGATCACACGATGCCGGCGCCCGGACAGGGCCATCAAGAACGTCGCAGCTTCTCCGGCATTCGCCGGTTTCCCCAAGATCCTGCGACCCAAGGCCACGGTTGTATCGGCACAAAGCACAACGTCTGTCGCACCAGCTGTGACCGCATCAACCTTTTCCCGGGCGATCCGCTGACAATAGCCGCGCGGCAGCTCTCCCGGAAGCGGATCCTCGTCAATGTCCGGCGGGCAGATGGCGTCCGGAACCACCCCGATCTGTGCAAGCAACTCCTTGCGGCGCGGGCTGCCTGATCCAAGGATCAGTTTCATTCCAAACCGCGGCCCGTTGACTTACTTGAAGCGGTAATTGATCCGACCCTTGGTCAGATCATATGGGGTCATTTCGACCTGTACCTTGTCACCTGCCAGAACGCGGATGCGGTTCTTGCGCATTTTTCCTGCCGTGTGTGCGATGATTTCATGGCCATTTTCTAGCTCGACCCGAAACGTCGCGTTTGGCAGGAGTTCCTTCACGACACCGGGAAATTCGAGCGTATCTTCCTTGGCCATGGTTTCTCCTTCATCAACATGCCTGCCCACTGCAAGCCGTGCCGCTACATGCGCTGAACTGCCCTTTAATTCAAGGGCGTTCCGGTGCAAGGCGCGTCATTGTGACGGAATTCGCGCGCGGCAACTGCATGTCCCAGTCGGCACGGTTGAATACTGCCCCTTCTGCGCGCACGGTTTCGATGGCATCCAGTTCGACGTCCGCGTAAGTCCAGCCTGGTTGGTTCAGCTTGCCTTGCCCCAGGATGCCGGTTTCAGGAAACCCTAGATCCGGCGGGCCGAAAATGCCGCCGCATCCCGTGTTGATATCCACTGCTTCGGACCAGCTGGCTTCGCCCACCAAGGACGCCATGACCGTTACGCATTGGTTTTCCAAAGCCCGGGCCCGAGCCCCGATGCGGACCCGCGAGTATCCTGTCATCGCCTCTGTGCAAGACGGGCAAAGGATTATGTCCGCGTCCTGCAACGCGCGACCAAACAGCGGAAACTCGCTGTCGTAGCAGATCAGTACACCGATCCTTCCCAGTGTGGTGTCAAAGATCTGCAGCCCCCCGCCTGGGCGCACATCCCACACTTCGCGTTCGAACCGGGTCATGATTTGTTTGTCTTGCACACCGATGCACCCGTCCGGCGTGACAAGGCGCGCTCGGTTGACCGGGCGCGGATCTTCGGCAGCCGGTGCCGATGCCGCCAAAATGTGAACGTTGTATTCCTTGGCCAGCGAGACGTGCAGAACATCCGCATTTTCCAGACGATCCGACACCGCGTGCAAGGATTGCTCCAGATCGGCTGCCACATTTGCCCCGGCCAATGTCGCCAGCTCCATGGCCCCGTACTCTGGAAACACCAAGAGATCCGCGCCCTGCCCTGCCGCTTCACTGACCCACCGCGCGATTTTGTCTTCATATTGCGCCCAACTGTCGAGCCAGTCGAGCGGATAGGCGGCTGTGGCAATTTTCATGGGCAGTCCTGGCTGGCAAACCGTGTTCTGGTCTCAATTTTTAGCCTGCCAGTATTTTCACGCGCATGAAAGGTGGAAACGCATGTGGTCTACAACCGGCGGCACCATGCTTGCAGACTGTGCGGAGAAGGCTGAGTATCGCCAATATCCGTCCACTCAAATGTGGCGATTACGCCGGGCAGCGGGGCGTAACCACGCTTGCGCCAAAAGCCGTCGAGTGGGCGGTAAGTGGGCGGCCGCATCGGATGATCAACCGGGCGGACCACCCCGCAAAACAGCGAGTACTCGAACCCCTGTGCCCGCGCTTCCTCCTCACGGTGATCAAAGAACGCATGCCCCAGTCCCCGACCCCGGTACTCGGGCAGCAGAACACTTTCCGCACAGTAAAAAATCTGTTGAACAGGCGGAGTTTGCCCAGACAGCTGTGCGGCGTCGCCATGGTGTTCCAATGGCATTCCTGTTGCAGCGCCGACCACGTCGTCTTGATCGCGGGCCACGACCAGAACAGCGCTTGGGTTGTCGCGATAGGACCGCATGTAGTGCCGCTCGTTGTCTGGATCGCCGTCGTATAGGTAGGGAAAGGCGCGGAACACAGCGACCCGCAACCGCGCCAGATCGTCCAGTGCTTGGTCAATCGCGCCGCCGGTCAGCCGCTCGACCTTCACGAGACCTGCCTGACCCAGTCCGCGAGGTTGTAATAGGTGGTGACGCGCGCAATCTTGCCGCCGTCCAGAGTGAAGAATGATCCGGCGGACAAGCGATACATCTGACCAGTGGCCTCTGGCAGCCCGTCGTCTGTTTCCAGATACGTGCCGTTCACGGTGTATTCGGCTGCGGCGCGGGATCCGTCCTCGGCGCCGAACACCACCATGTCGGTCAGTTGCTCGCGGTAGCAACGGTTCATATGCGTGCAGAACGCTGCAAACTTCTCTTTGCCGACACGCACCACGCCCTCATTGACGTGATGAGCCACGTCATCGGTCAGGCATTCCAGCATCGCGTCGACATCCCCAGCGTTAAAGGCCGCGAAATAGCTTTTGATCACATCCATCACACCATCTCCGTCGGTTCGCCAAAACGAGCGGTCAACCGCTCGATGATTTGGTCCCGCGCCTTGCGGTATTGCTCCAACTTGGCTTCGCGTGTTTCCCCCAACCCGGTCGGATCGAGGATGGGCCAGTATTCCACGTCCAAGTGGAAGTAACGCGTCAGCTCCAGCGCACGGCGCTGGCTGGCAGGCGACAGCGCAATGACCAGATCAAACGAAGACAGGTCGTCGCCCCATTCCTCCATCTCGTCGAAGGACCGTGACCGATGTCGCCCAAGCTCGACATCCATTTCCTGGCAAACCGCCACCGAAAATCCATCGATTTCCATATCATTGTGAACGCCGACCGATTGCACATAAGTACCGGTGCCATAGAACCTTTTCATGATCCCTTCGGCCATTGGGGACCGCACCGCGTTGTGATCGCAACAGAACAGAACCGATTGGGGCAACGGTTCGCTCATGCGCTCACCCCCCGAAATGCAGCACGCAAATCAGCGTGAACAGGCGGCGGGCGGTTTCGTCATCCAGTGTGACCTTGCCATCCAGCCGCTCTTGCAGAACTCGGCTACCCTCGTTGTGAATACCGCGCCGGGCCATGTCGATTGTCTCGATCTGGCTGGGCGGCAGTGTTTTCACCGCCTCGAAGTAGCTTTCGCAAATCTGGAAGTAGTCTTTGACAACCTGCCGAAAGGGTCCAAGCGACAGGTGGAACTCGGCCGCCTTGTCGTCGGCTTCAGTTGCGACATCAAAGACAAGGCGCTTGTCCCGGATCGCCAGCTTGACCTTGAACGGCCCGCCGGGCGCGGCTTGACCATCGCGGCCCGGCAGAACGAAG
>CAWUIW010000284.1:0-4222 GCA_963922515.1 uncultured Rhodobacterales bacterium
GAGTAGCTCACCGCCAAACCTAATAACAACTCAATAATCCTCTAAACAGATAATATACCTATACACACAGAGGTTATACTGCATCAGGCCCCGTTCTGCGCAGTGTGTGCAGCCCTATAATCGCCGCCACCACGACTGTCGCAGACAGTATGGCCAGAATGGTCCAGCCCAAGCTGGATACAACTATTCCTGCAGCAAAAGCGCAGAGAGTGGACACAAGGGCGATCATCGTATCGTTGACGCCCTGCACAGCGGCTTTTGTTGTTCCCGATACCGCGGCATCCAGCATGGAAGTGGCTCCGATGAAGCCAAAGTTCCAGCCCAGTCCCAGAACGATAAGTGAGCCATAAAAGTGCCATTCGGTCAGACCGGTCGCGGCAGCCGTTGCAGCGCAGGAGATCAATAAGAGCCCGAAAATGGCAACGGTCTGTGCACCGTATCGTTGGATGAAAAATCCGGTGACAAAGCTGGGTGCAAACATGGCCACGATATGCCAGCGGACGACGTCGCTTGCGGTGGCATCGGAGAAGCCGCAGCCAACCATCGCGATGGGTGTCGGCACCATCAGGAAAACCATGATGCCCTGTGCCAGTCCAGCAATGGCTATGGCGCGTGCCACAGCAGGGCGGCGCAAGGTTGGGAATATGTTGATTTTTTCCGACCGTGACACGGGCGCGGGAGCTGGCATGCGGACAATCGCAAGCGGCAACGTGCCAAGGCAGGCGATTGCCGCGATTGCGACATAGGCACCCGCAAAGGGGATCGGGGCAAGCGCGTCCTTTGCGCTGATGAAGATTTGTGCCCCAACCAGAGCGGCAATCAACAGAGAACTCAGCATCAATGAAATAGCAACGGGTCGCCAATTGGTTGGCACGACTTCGCTGGCGGCGAAGCGGAAGTATTGGAACGCGGACCAACCGGCACCCATTAAAAAGTGTGCCGCGCACAACAAGGCGAAGTTCTGGGTGTGCAGGGACTGAACCGCGGCCATCGCTCCGATCAGGGTAAAGAGCGCCCCAAGTGCAAAGCCGCTGCGACGGCCAAAGCGCCCCATGAGTAAGGAAAAGGGGGCGGCAGCCGCCAGCCCGCCCAGCGTCTGGATTGAAGAGGGTAATGTTGCAAGCGCTGGGTTTGAGGCCAACATCAGCCCGGTGAGCGCCCCCAGCACCAACTGCATGGGGAAAGCGGCGCCCAGTATCGTGTTGGCGAGGATCAGGCCAATAAAGTTTCTGCTTATGAAAATGGAAACCAGTGACGTCACAATCAGGCCTTTGCCGTGGTTCGTTCCTAGAGTCTTAGAACGATCCTGGCTGGCTTCATCGGGATGCAGTTGGAAAAAATGGGCTCAAGAAGAGGCGCCTTGCCAGCGTGATTGGCAATTAATCTGATTTCAGTGGATTGCGCTCACATTAGGTACTGTCATGCTATGACTGCGCATCTGCTACGGGTTTTTCGACCGGTCCTTGGTAGGATGCGCCATCTGTCGTGCGCAGAACGCGGACATGGCCAAACAGATCTGCTTTCCAAGGGCCGTCTAATGTCACATCGGTAATCGACCACCCATGGGGCAATTCGGGCCTATGCTCCTTAAGGGCAACCGGTTGATTAACAAGCACAAAATGGTCACCGCCAGGGGATAAGAGCAGTGAAACGGTCTGATCTGCATCAAACTCCAGGCGGTGGTATTTGAAGACGCTTGCCTCTACCAGCTCTTTATTGTCGCCGTGCCGCCGGCCGACGCTGACAATGTTCGCGATGTGAAAAAAGCTTCGGCCAAACTTGGTTTGAATTGTGTATTCACCGTCGTTTGCGCAATCTGGAGACCGAAGCACAGTCATTCGGGCCCCAAGTCCGGCGCGCGGGACATTCTTGATCCAATTCAACTGCGTCAGACCGGGTTTGAACTCTCCATACTCGTGCAGTGTCCAATCCGTTGTGATCCAGGCTTGCCGGCGCACCACGTCGATCAGTTCATACCCAATGCTTTGCTCGGTCTTCTGGAGCGATGTCGAAACACAGACGTGGGGCTCTGCTGCCCGTCCGGGTATCGCGGCCAGCAACGCAAGCGCAAATCCCATCCCAATCGTTTTCTGCACTGAAACCTCCTGTGCTCGGGGTTTGAGCCACTCCAACGCCGCAGCGCGCGGTTTCCGTCGCCTTGAACACGGGGATTCTGAAAAGGTGACACATTGTGAGTTGGGTCCTGTGGACACGCCGCGCGGCTGCCATATCTCTGCCTCATGCGTACGTGTTGCCTGTGTTTGATCCTGTTCTTCGTTGCGAGCGCCGCCGCTGCGCAAGACTTGCGGGTCATTGCGAATCGGGCCGATGACGGCATCGAGCTGTATCTGGGTATGCGCGCGTCTGACATGCCGGCTTTGTTAGGGCATTCTGCTTCGTGGATGTCCGACTCAAATGGCCATGTCGATATCACGCCCTTCCGCAAAGGTACTTTTGATCAGGCAGACACGGTGTTTTCAAACGTACAAACCACCCTCGATGACACGGCGGTCCAGTTCGAAGCCATGTCCTTGATGGTGCATACAGACACCCTGATACCGCCGTTTGACACGCCTGTGGATGCGATGGTGGCCATGGCCGTTTGTACCGCGCCTGAATCGGATGTGCCGTTGCATCTGGATACCCTGAGTACTTACGCCGGGTACTATGCTTACAAGGTGGATGGTCTGGCCAACTTGACCCTGACCTTTCCACATACGGGCCGAAGCGCCATCGAAGTGAGCATTCGATCATTCTACGACGGAGATTGGGTTGCAGACGAAACGGCGGTTCTGACCGATGGCGGGTCACTGGCGTTACCCGGTGTGCACCCCAACGTCCTGTCCAGGATTTCAGGGCTGATCCAAGGTTTGTTTTAGGCCAAGCCCCCCAGCCTGAGCTTCTTGTCAACTGTGCTGCAGTGCGGTCTAACAAGCCGGAGCGCACGCGGAGCATAAAATGGCAGGATCTCATCGCGGACCGAAGTTTCAGCAGCGCTACGAGCAGGCGCGGCGGTTCATTGTGCCAATGCTGGAACGCACTGGGCGACCCTTACACACCATGCGTGCCCTCGAAATAGGGTGTGGCGAAGGCCCCAAGGTTTGTGCCCTTGCCCCGATGTTCAAAGAGTATGTAGGCATCGACCTTGATGCTCAGGGCATTGCCATGGGGCGGGCCAATGTCGCCGCGTATAAGCTGCAGAACGCCGACCTGAGGCTGCAAGAAGCGGCTGACCTTGCGCGCATCTTGGCGGACGAAACCTTTGAGGTGATTGTTCTGTATGCCGTGCTCGAGCATCTGACGGTCGAAGAACGTTTGAGCACACTTGAGTTGTGTTGGGAAGCGCTGCCAGAAGACGGAATTTTGTACATCGGGGAAGCGCCCAACAGGATAGCCCCGATCGACTACCATTCCAGCCGTTTGCCATACTTTCACTTGATGCCGCCGCAGCTGGCCGGAAAATTCCTCGACCGGTCCCCGCACCACGGTTGGAAGTCTCGCGTCCACTCAGAAGACACGACCGAGCTTGGCCTTTACAGAAATGGCCAGCATGTCGGTTTTGAGGAGTTTGACGCGGCGGTTATGTCGTACGAGCATCTGTCGGCACATATACTGGCAGATAACTGGTTCGAGCCGATGATGAACCTATACCCGTTGCGGTGGTTTGAGCCCAGGAATTTGGATGATTTCGCAGAGCTGGCCCGCGGGGGGTTCTGGACGAAACCAGCGGCTGCGGCGTTTGCTCGGTACTGGATCGAGTTTGTCTTGTCGAAGCGACCGGTGGATGCGCCATTGCCGGGCATTCATTTCCTGCAGTCAGAGGGAAAGACGCCGACGCGACCGGACCTTGTCGGTACCAGATTGCAAACCCTATCATCTGAAAAACCGCACTGGTTTACCGCACCTGCGAAGGCAAGCTCTCTGTCGTTCGGTATTTCCAAAGACAGCGTTGGAGAGGTGATACTGGCGTCTCAGGGTGAGCCGATTGCGCTGTGGTACGCGGATGATATTCGCAGTGCGAACAAGGGCTTGTGGACGTTGCAGTCATGGGCAGAACAGACCTTGGACCTAGAGGCGGGGCAAGCCGTGTCCTTTATGGCTGGCGCGGGCAGTCACATTGAACTGTGCCCACCATTCATACGCTGACGGTCGAAGTGTTCTGTGACGTTTTTTTGACAGTTCCCACGGGGGATCGGCTTGCAGTCCCCCGCGACTCATCATA
>CAWUIW010000285.1:0-4192 GCA_963922515.1 uncultured Rhodobacterales bacterium
AGACATCCCAGATTGGTTGTGGCCGATCTGGTGCCGGTCGCTGGGAGCAGATGCCGATGCCGTGGCGCGGGCGCTGCAGAGCCGGGCGGACGTGCATTTGCGCGTGAACCTTGCTCGGGTGTCGCGGGACGAGGCGCGTTTGTTGCTGGAAGCCGAAGGGATCAGGACATCCGCGCATTCGGCAGCCACATCCGCCTTGATCGTCGAAGAGGGCGCGCGTCGCATTCGCCTGTCGAAGGCCTTTCAGCAGGGACTGATCGAATTGCAGGATGCCGCAAGCCAGGCCATTGCCGAAAGCCTTGATCTGCGCGCGGGAATGCGGGTTCTGGACTACTGCGCCGGAGGGGGCGGCAAGACCCTGGCGATGGCTGCTCAGGCGGAGATCGACATTTTTGCGCATGATGTGAACCACAAGCGGATGCGCGACTTACCTGACCGCGCGGCCCGGGCTGGTATTCAAGTGACTGTTGCGAAAACGGATGAACTGCGTGACATGGCACCGTTTGACCTGGTGTTGTGCGATGCCCCATGTTCGGGCAGCGGGTCTTGGCGCCGCGATCCTGAAGGTAAATGGCGATTAACAGAAAACCGGCTGGATGATCTGGTCAAACTGCAGACATCGATTTTGAAAGCTGCTAAAGACTTCACCGCCGCAGGTGGTCAGCTGGCTTAAGCGACCTGCTCGCTGTTGGACGTTGAGAATGATCCGCAAGTCCATGACTTTATAAAGGAAAACAACGCGTTCTCATTGGTCGAGACGATGCGTTGGTCGCCACTGCGCCATACTGATGGTTTTTTCTTTGCCAGCATGACTCGTGCTTAGGTTGCAAAGCGCACCAGAACCTGTCAGCCTCTGATTAATCACAGATTAAGTATTTTTGGCGCAAATTCGTGCAGCATTGCATTTGAGGTTCGACGACGGTGACCGCCGAAACAACCACTGCACCTGTGCAACCAACACTCGCAACCCCTTTGAGCCGGGCTGCGATGGTAGTCGTCATGGGCGTAACCGCAATCGCATGGGCGATGATCGTGGCGACGGAACCGGCGCCGGCGACACTGGCGATTATCGTTGGCTGTGCGTTGATTTCGGCAGCGACGGTCGCCGCTATTCGCGCCTATGTAGCCCATCGCGCCGAGACACGGTCGCGCGAAATAATGCAGAGCTTTATTGCCAAGGACGTTGCGCCCAGTTTCATCACGGACGATGAAGGGGCCATTATATCCCGCAATGCCGCCGCTTTCGAACGCCTTGAACCTGCGGCATCGGCGACTTTGGCCGGAGCAATGCGCTCGGTCTTCGCGAACCCGACGGCCGTGCTCTACCGTCTGCAAAAAAAGGCCGAACTTCAGGGCGCTGCGCGTGAAGATATCGTGACACGATCGGGGCACATCCGGCTGGCCGTACATCAATTGACCCATTCCGGATTTTTATGGCGCTTGGAAGATATTCCGGAACGCAACCACGGCGGACGCGGGGACACGTTGCCGATCCCGATGATCACGGTCGGCAGAAATGGGGCCATCCTGTTCATGAACGATGCCGCACGCACACTGGCTGGCAAGCGGGTGAAGGCGATAGAGCAATTGTTCGAAGACACACCGATCCGTAAGGGCATGATCAACGTCGCCAAGGGCCAGCACGGCCCGGTCGAGGTGATGGTCGCCGAGCGCGAAACTCTGGCAGGGCGCAGCGAGCTCTACTTGATGCCCAGCCCCGGCAAGAGCTGTTTAAAGCAGAACAATGTGTTTGAAACGTTGCCCGTGCCTTTGTTGCGCATGGCGCCGGACGGCACAGTGCTGGAAGCCAATGCTCTGGCCAAGGCGCTGCTGAATGACGAGAATTGCATTGGCAACACGCTTTCTTCGATGATGCATGGCCTTGGACGTTCGGTGGGCGATTGGCTGCACGACACCGTCAAACGGCATCCGACGCCGCAAGCCGAGGTTCTGCAGCTGACGCAGACCGACCGCGATATGTTCCTTCAAGTTACGTTAAGCCGGGTGGTCGAGGCCGGAGAAACCTCATTGATCGGGGTGTTGAACGATGCAACCGAGCTGAAAACCCTTGAGGCACAGTTCGTGCAAAGTCAGAAAATGCAGGCGATCGGGCAGTTGGCTGGCGGGGTGGCACATGACTTCAACAATCTGCTGACCGCGATTTCCGGACATTGTGATCTTTTGTTGCTGCGCCACGATCAGGGCGACGCAGACTATGGGGACCTTATTCAGATCAATCAGAACGCCAATCGGGCCGCTGCGCTTGTTAGTCAATTGCTCGCGTTTTCCCGCAAACAAACCCTGCGACCCGAAGTTGTGGACCTGCGAGACATCCTGGCTGACCTGACGCATCTTCTGAACCGCCTCGTTGGCGAGAAAGTGACGCTAACCTTGATCCATGATCCGTTGTTGAAGTGCATTCGTGCCGACAAGCGCCAGCTGGAACAGGTTTTGATGAACCTTGTTGTCAACGCGCGCGACGCGATGCCCGATGGCGGCGAAATTAAGATTGAGACTGCGGGCGTCGTGTTGAAAGAACACCTAAAACGGGACCGGGCTCAGGTGGCGCCGGGCCGCTATGTGACCGTGAAAGTCAGCGACGAAGGCACCGGTATTGCCGCGGACAAACTGCAGAAAGTCTTCGAGCCGTTCTACACGACCAAGCGCACGGGAGAGGGAACAGGCCTGGGCCTGTCCACGGCTTACGGCATCATCAAGCAATCAGGTGGGTTCATTTTTGTCGACAGTATCCCCGGAACTGGCACCGAATTCACGTTGTATTTCCCAGCCCACGAACCGGAAGACACGCGGCCCGCACCACAAACCCGCGCGCTGGCGCCAGCCCGCGCGCAACATGGAGAAGGTGTGGTGTTGCTGGTAGAAGATGAAGCGCCGGTCCGCGCCTTTGCCTCTCGGGCCTTGCGGTTGCGCGGTTACACGGTTTTAGAAGCCGAATCGGCCGAAGACGCGCTGGAAACTCTAAAGGACACATCGCTGGCGGTGGATGTATTTGTGACCGATGTGGTGATGCCGGGCATGGACGGGCCAAGCTGGGTGCGTCAGGCCTTGTTGGAGCGGCCAGATGTGCGCGTCGTGTTCGTGTCTGGCTATGCCGAAGGCGCATTGGAGGACACGGACACCAGCATCCCGAATTCGGTCTTTTTGCCGAAACCATTCTCGCTGAACCAACTCACTGACACGGTATACGGGCAGTTGCATTAGGCAGAGGGCGGTATGCCTTCGTAAAGCCGAAAGTCCTCGGCGTGCTTCTGTCGCAGGCGCGCTTCGACCCCGGGCGACAATGTCAGTTCCATATTGGGTGAAACATTTTCGCGACCCAGGCTCAATGTCAGGGACAATCGATCTTCGAGGAACGCGTGCAGTGTTTCCGGCTCTTCATAGCGAAACAACCGGTTGATCTTGGTGCCATTTGGCCGTGGTTCTAGAAACTTGGCCTGACTTCCAACATTAGCCACACCGCTCGGCTCTGCCTTGACATAGGCCCGCACAAAATCATCAAAGCTCATATCGAAGGTCGCGTTGGGGCGGCCCTTCATGAAAGGCCGTTGTCGATATCGAAACCAGCTGCCCAGCCAGCTGACCGGCTCCCGCATCACAGCGATGGTTTCCATTTCGGCATTGCATACCTTTTCAAACATTGGCCGAAAGAACCGATTGTATCGATAAACTGGCGCGTGCTTCAGCTCTGGCGGGTTCGACACCAAAATGTCCGCTCGGGGTCCCAAAGCCGTTTGATAAGCCGTGGTTCCGGTTTTCGGGACCGATAGAAAAACAAGGCGTTCCTTATAAAAAACAAGCACCTAGCGGACCTTCCTGACAGGTTTTTCGCGTTGCCACATTCGTAAACCTCTCTTTAACCGAAATCTGTCCAAGTTGGGATATCGAAAATTTTGTTGAAATGTTCGCGTTTTGATCTCATAAAGAACAAGAGGTGAACAAAGCAGCGATTGCCGCCCGTATCCGGGTGTGACAATAAGGAAGCGAACAGGACAATGGCAGATCTTTTGACAATGAGCACCAAGAAATCGGCAGACAAGCAAAAGGCACTGGACAGCGCACTGGCCCAGATCGAGCGGCAGTTCTGCAAAGGCTCGATCATGAAGCTTGGCGATGGCAACGCGGTGCAGGAAATCGAGGCCAGCTCGACCGGCTCTATCGGTCTGGACATCGC
>CAWUIW010000286.1:0-4192 GCA_963922515.1 uncultured Rhodobacterales bacterium
ATGCATCGCGAGGCCGCAGCCAAGCGCCCAGGTGTTCAGACCGAGGTGGGGCTGGACACCTTCGTTGACCCGGTCCGGCAGGGCTGTGCGATGAACGACAAGGGCGCTGCGGCGCCGATCGTCGAGCGTGTCGAATTCGGTCAAAAGACCTGGCTGCACTTCCCCAACATCGCACCCGATGTCGCGATCATTCGAGCCACTACCGCCGATGAGCGTGGCAATCTGACATATGAACACGAAGGGGCCTATCTGGGTGGGCTCGAGCAGGCGATTGCTGTTCGCAACAACGGCGGTGTGGTGATCGCGCAAGTGAAACGTGTCACTGCGAACGGATCCTTGCGCCCTCATGATGTGCGGGTGCCGGGCCATTTGGTGGATTACGTTGTCGTTGATCCTGATCAGAAGCAAACAACAGAAACGTCATATGATCCCGCGATTTCCGGAGAAATCATGCGTCCGTGGAGCAGTTTTACGCTTGCTGAACACGGGGTCGAAAAGGTGATCGCGCGCCGGGCGGCGATGGAACTGAAGAGGGGGATGACCGCCAATCTCGGCTTCGGTATCAGCGCGATGGTGCCACGTGTTCTGCTGGAAGAGGGCTATCCAGACGCCGTGATCTGGGCGATAGAGCAGGGTGCCGTCGGTGGTGTGCCGCTGACCGGATTTGCTTTTGGCTGCGCATCAAATGCTGACGCTTTCGTGCCGTCGCCGCAGCAGTTCATCTATTTCCAGGGCGCCGGGTTTGACATGTCATTCCTTTCATTCCTCGAAGTCGATTTGGAAGGCAATGTTAACGTCTCTAAGCTGGGCAAAAAGCCTTATCTGACCGCCGGTTGCGGCGGCTTTGTCGATATTACCGCCAAGGCCAGAAGCATCGTGTTTTCCGGCTGGTTCGAGGCAGGCGCGAAGATTGGTCTGACCGCTGAGGGCATCAATATTGAAGCGCCCGGCAAATTCACCAAAATGGTAGATGAGGTCGAACATGTCACCTTCTCGGGCAAGCGTGCCCGCGAGCAGGGTCAGAACGTGATTTACGTGACCGAACGTTGCGTGATTTCCCTTCAGGATAGTGGTCTCGTCGCGACAGAGATCATGCCAGGGATCAGCCCGCAGGAGCACATTATTGGTCCGTCGCAAGGGCGGGTTCAGGTGGCCGAGAACGCCAAAATCATGCCCAAGTCATTGCTGGCTGATGCTCCGATGGGGCTGGTCCTATGAGTACGATCACTTTGTCACATGATGGCCCTATCGCGGTAATCACGGTGTCAAACGCGGCAAAACTCAACGCTCTGACGATGGCGATGCTGGATGCGCTTGACAGGCATCTTGCCCAGATCGACCGAGGGACCGCCACCCGGGCCGTAATCATGACGGCTGCAGGTGAAAAGGCGTTTTGCTGCGGTGCCGACATCGCGGAATGGGGTGCGCTTTCGCCCGCTGAATTCGCGCGGAATTGGGTACGCGACGGTCACCGGATCTTCGATCGTCTGGCACGGCTGTCCAAACCCACGATCGCTGCCCTGAACGGCCATGCTTTTGGCGGCGGGTTGGAACTGGCTGCAGCCTGTGACATCCGGGTCATGACACCGCGCGCCACGCTGGCCTTGCCCGAGGCAAAGGTCGGGATTGTACCCGGTTGGTCCGGCACACAACGGTTGATGCGGCTGCTGCCCGAGCCGATTGTCAAGGAGATGGCTTTATTTGGTCGCCGCATTTCGGCAGAGCGCGCCTTGGGCTTTGGTTTTGTGGCTGAGGTCGCGGAAGACGCCCTAGACGCTGCCAAGCTGATTGCTGAGAGTCTGGCCGATATATCCCCTCGGGCGAACGAAATCACCAAGGCGATGATCCATGCCGCTGTCGGCGAGGACCGCGGTGCCGCGATAGAAGCATTGGGCGCTGCCGCTGCTGGCCCAAGTGCGGACCGACAGGAAGGCGTCGATGCTTTCTTGAACAAGCGTTCCCCGAATTTTAGAGGGCAATAGAATATGAATGACCTGACCATCAATCCGGCAACAGCCTTCGATTTGCCCCCTGTCTTTACCGGAAAGCACCTGATTGACGGTGCATGGGTCGAGGGGACGCAGACTTTCGATCGCGTATCGCCGTCCCATGGCGTCGTCGTCAGCCGCAGTGCTTTGGGTGGCGAAGCCGAGACAAGGGCCGCTATAGCCGACGCCCGTCGCGCTTTTGATGCCGGCGTCTGGAGCCGAATTCCGGCTAAGGCGCGCGCCGCTGTTTTGCTCAAGGTCGCTGACTTGATCGAAGCGAATGTGGAACGTATTGCGGTGCAAGAGACGCTAGAAAGTGGTAAGCCGATCAGCCAGTCCCGTGGCGAAGTCGGCGGTGCCGCCGATCTGTGGCGCTATGCGGCCGCGTTGGCCCGGACGTCCCAGGGCGACAGTCACAATTCATTGGGCGAAGACATGCTGGGCGTTGTGGTCAAGGACCCGATCGGTGTCGTGTCGATCATTACGCCCTGGAATTTTCCGTTCTGGATTCTCAGTCAAAAGCTGCCCTTTGCCCTGGCAGCTGGCTGCACCGTGGTCGTGAAGCCGTCGGAGATGACCCCGTCCTCTACCGTAATGTTGGGCGAATTGCTGATCGAGGCGGGCCTGCCCGCAGGCGTATGCAACATCGTCCTTGGTTACGGCCAGCCGGTTGGCAGTTTGATGTCCACCCACAAGGATGTGGACATGGTGACCTTCACCGGTTCGACCGCGGTGGGTAAGCTGATCACGCAGGCGGCTTCGGCCACCCTGAAGAAGGTCGCGTTGGAACTGGGTGGCAAGAACCCGCAGGTTATCATGCCCGACGCGGATTTGGAGAATGCCGCCGATGCCGTGACCTTTGGCATCTATTTCAACGTGGGTCAGTGCTGCAACTCATCGAGCCGGATCATCGTGCATGAAGACATCGCCGCGGCCCTTGTCGCCCGAGTGGTCGCGTTGTCGCGTCACGTAAGGTTTGGCGACCCGCTGGACGACAGTACGCAGGTCGGCGCGATAGTGACGGCAGAGCATAACGCCAAGATCAACGCCTATGTGCAAGACGCCGTAAAGGCGGGTGCAAAGGTCGAATTGGGCGGCGGGCCTTTGTCTGTCGAAGGCCTTGCCCCCCAGTTCTATCAGCCGACGGTCGTGACGAATGTGACACCGGATATGGCCATTGCGCGTGAAGAGGTCTTTGGTCCTGTTTTGACCGTCCTGACCTTTAAGACGCTGGACGAGGCTATCGCGCTCACCAATGACAGTGACTACGGCCTGTCGGCGGGCATCTGGAGCAACGATATCCACACCTGCCTCGCGTTCGCGCGTCGTGCGCACGCTGGCACGGTTTGGACGAACACATGGATGGATGGCTACCCGGAGCTTGCCTTTGGTGGTGTGAAACAGTCCGGCCAGGGCCGCGAGATCGGCAAATACGGTTACGAAGAATTCCTTGAGGTGAAATCACTGGTGATGCGCGTGGGTCGCGACAGCCGGGCACCCTGGGTGACGACAAGCGCGTAAACAGCGCGCCTCAATAAAACGCGACATGGGAGGATACCGAATGCGTTCTTACTTAAAAACAACGGCAATTGCGCTGGCTCTGACAACCGCTGCTGGCACCGCCAAGGCGGAAGGGCACGGTGGTGTAGAGGTCCTTCACTGGTGGACATCCGGTGGCGAAGCTGCGGCACTGAACGTGCTGAAAGAAGACCTGGAAGGGCAGGGTATCGGCTGGACCGATATGCCCGTTGCTGGCGGTGGTGGTGAGCAGGCAATGACGGTGCTGCGCGCACGCGTCACTGCAGGCAACGCGCCGACAGCGGTGCAAGGCCTGGGCTTTGACATCATCGATTGGGCCAACCAGGGCGCTTTGGCGAACCTCAATGACGTCGCAGCTGCAGAAGGTTGGGATGCGGTTGTGCCGGCAGCGTTGCAGCAGTTTGCGAAGGTGGACGGCGCGTGGGTGTCTGCACCGGTGAACGTTCATTCCACCAACTGGGTCTGGGCGAACAAGGCCGTTCTCGATGCCAATGGCATCGCAGTTCCCGAGACATGGGAAGACTTTGCCGCTGCACTCGATACGTTGGCTGCAGCCGGCGTGACGCCGATTGCCCACGGCGGCCAGCCTTGGCAGGAAGCCACGGTGTTTGATGCGGTGGCCATGTCTACATTGGGCCCGGACGGTTACAAGGCCGCCTTCATAG
>CAWUIW010000287.1:0-4176 GCA_963922515.1 uncultured Rhodobacterales bacterium
TGCCCAAGCCGGACGGTGCCGGGCGCTACGTGGGACAACCGCGATGACGCGCGTTCTTGTCACGGCGGGCGCATCGGGCATCGGGCGGGCCATCGGTGACGCATTTGACGCCAGCGGGGCAGAGGTCTGGATCACGGATATCGATGCAACGGCTTTGGCGGCGGTTCCAAGTGGGTGGCAGGCGCGTCAGGTGAACGCCACCGACGAAGCGGCCATGGCCGGGATCCTTGCGGAAATCGAAATGGCCGGCGGTCTGGACGTGCTTTGCGCAAATGCGGGCATCGCCGGACCAACGGCATTGGTCGAAGATGTGGAGTTGAAAGACTGGCAAACTTGCATTTCGGTCAACCTGGACGGCGCATTTCTGGCAGCCAAACACGCAGCGCCGGGTATGAAACGCGCGGGCAAGGGATCAATTTTGCTAACTTCGTCCACCGCAGGTCAGCATGGCTACCCTGGTAGAACCCCTTATGCGGCGGCGAAATGGGCCATCATCGGGTTGATGAAAACGCTTGCCATGGAGCTGGGGCCACACGGGATCCGCGCCAATGCCATCTGCCCCGGTTCTGTCGAAGGGCCGCGTATGGAAGGGGTTTTGGTACGCGAGGCAACGCTGCGCGGTATGACGCGCGACGAGGTTTATGCTGGATACGCGAGTGGCACCGCCATGCGGACCTGGGTGGAAGCGCGAGATATCGCAAACATGGCTGTCTTTCTGTCATCGGATGAGGCACGGTTCGTGTCGGGCCAGGTGATTGCAGTCGACGGGCACACCTTCAATCCTGATCCTCAGGTCTGATCGGCGATGCGCTAGATAAGCGCAGATCGCAAGTGGCGCAGATGCGTGGGCAAGTGGCGCGCGGTCAAGTCGGCCTCGCGGACCAGCGCGTCAAAATGTGCGGTAAAGGTTTCAATGCGATCGCGGTCCCGGAACGCGATGTAGTGACCGCCAGCATACAACACGCTCAGCAATGGCCCGAAGATGGTCACCGGTGCGGAGTACAGGCGCCGTGCATCGAAAAGATAGACGCGCAACCGCGGGTACAATTGTTCGCACAGCTCCAGCAGGCGATCGATTTGCTCAAGGCGCAATTCGCGGGGCAAGCCTTGGTAGTACCCCGTGCCATGGGCAAAACTGTAAAGCTCGTACAGTGGCATCGCGATTTCATAATCCGACTGGCTGTTGCGCATCAAATCCAGACGATCCGAAGAGGCATTGATGGCTTGCGCGGCTGTGCGGCCAAGATGAGGGGCGTATTCCCATTCCAGCATGGCGCGCGTTTTCAACATGTCGGGCAATGCGGCAGGGACATGACGAATTTTGTATCCCATGGCTTCTTGGTGCCACCCATAGATCCGCTCGTCGACCAGGGCGCGCGGCGCGGCGGTCAGGCTGAGACTGTTCGACAAAAGGTCCGCGGCACTTTCCGGTCGGTCTGACAGGCTGAGTAACCAATCGGCCGAAACGCCCAATGCCGCGGCGCAAGACCCGACGACATGTGCATTCGGCAGACGGGCACTTTGCCCGGAAAGCAGTTGCGAAATGGTGGACCGATCCACCCGCGCGGACCGCGCCAGCGCGCTTTGGCTGACATTTGCATCGCTCATGGCTTTGGCAAGGCGAATGCGAAATTGTTCTGCGCGATCACGTTTGTCGATAATTTCATTCATGTGTTTAATTTTATCACAGATGTTTTGAATTGTTAATTATTTACAGAATGGTGACAGGTCGGCGATCGCGCGAACCTGACCATACACAAAAACGTGGGGACTGAATGGACACGCAGGTGCGCAGCGTTGCGAAAGCAGTGCTTTGGACAGGTTTGGGGCTGGTCATCCTGGCGATTGTCGGGTGCGCTTTTGCAGGGTCCTTGGCGATTGGTGGGTTGATGGCCTTGATCACCAGTGTCATCGGCTTGGCCGCCTACACGGCTTACGAGCGCGATTGGAACGAGTTTTCCGAGGGCCGCCTGCATGCGTGAGCGATTTGAGTGGCCGACCCTGCTGTTGTTGGCTGTCGTGTATGGCCTGTGGGGGGTGGCGACGACGATCCTGGCACAGGTCTCGCTTTGGTTGGCCGTGCCCCTGTTGGCCACGGTGATCGCGCAGCACGCCTCGCTGACACATGAAATGGTGCATGGCCACCCGTTTCAAAACAAGTGGCTCAATGCGCTCTTGGTTTTTCCGGCAGTGGCACTTCTGGTGCCGTATCTGCGGTTTCTGGATACGCACCTTGCGCACCATCAGGACAGCAATCTGACCGACCCATACGATGATCCCGAAAGCAACTACTCTGATCCGGCCGTCTGGGACCGGCTGCCCGGCTGGTGCCGGGCTGTGCTGCGGTTCAATAACACGTTGCTGGGGCGTTTGACGGTCGGCCCCGTGGTGGGACAGATCGCGTTTATGCGGGCGGACTGGGCCTTGGTCTGCGCGGGCGACCGGCGGGTTTTGCTGGGTTGGGTGCTGCATGTCCCGGCCCTGATCCCGATTGTCTGGTGGCTTAACCATGTCGCGGTACTGCCTGTTTGGGCCTACCTTGTTGCCGCCTATTTCGCCCATGCGCTTTTGAAAATCCGCACCTTTTTGGAGCATCAGGCGCATGAACGCGCGTCGGGCCGCACGGTGATCATCGAAGATAAAGGCCCGCTTGCACTGCTCTTTTTGAACAACAATTTCCACGTTGTGCATCATATGCACCCCAAAGAGCCGTGGTATCGCCTGCCGGCCGTGTATTTTGCGCGGCCAGAGACGTACTTGTCCCGAAACGGCGGTTACATGTATCGGTCTTACGGCGATGTTTTCCGCCGGTATTTCTTGCGCGCCAAGGATCCCGTTCCGCATCCGCTCTGGTCACGCGACTGAAACGCCGCCATTAAGGCGGCATGACGCTCTGGATCCCTGTCACAATTGCTGCCGCGATTTTTCAAACGCTGCGGTTCATGCTGCAAAAGTCACTCAGCCAGGTCACTCTGACAGCGACCGGCGCAACATTCGCGCGCTTTGCCTATTCCGCTCCGTTGGTGATCGCCGTGCTGGCTGCCTATCTTGCGGCGACCGGTCAATCGCTGCCGGTCTTGAGTGGGCTTTTCTGGGTCTATGTGGCAATTGGCGGGCTGTCCCAGATCCTTGCAACCGTGTGTGTGGTCCTTTTGTTCAAGCAACGCAACTTTGCTGTCGGGATCACGTTCAAGAAAACAGAGGTGATACAGACCGCCATTGTCGGGCTTGTCGTTTTGGGGGATCGGGTCAGTTGGGGCGGCTTCGCGGCCATTCTGCTGGGCCTTGCCGCGGTGTTCCTGCTGTCAAAAACACCTGGCGGTGACGGCGCGTGGTGGCGTCACCTGACCAACCGCGCGTCGGTGCTGGGACTGAGTTCTGGCGTACTGTTCGCGTTTTCGGCGGTCGGGTACCGGGGCGCATCGCTGGAATTGGCCTTGGATGAACCTGTACTGCGCGCGGCCATAACACTGGCGGCGGTCACGGGGTCACAAATGATCGGAATGGCTGTTTGGCTTTACCTGCGTGATCGCAAGGAATTGGGTGCAGTCTGGGCGTCGCGCCGTGTCTCTGTCTGGGTCGGTCTTACCAGCTTGGGCGGATCGTTTTGTTGGTTCCTGGCATTCACGCTTCAAAACGCAGCTTACGTCAAAGCGCTGGGCCAAGTCGAACTGGTGTTCAGCCTTTTGGCCTCCACCTTGTTTTTCAAGGAAAAGATATCGCGCCGCGAAATCGGTGGCATGCTGTTGCTTGGCGCGTCGATCCTTGTCTTGGTCCTGTCGATCTAGTCGCTCGTCGGCATGGGAATGCCGCGCAACCTAAGGAATAGGCTCGCTTCGTCGTCATTCTTGAAGTAAGGAACCGATGTTGGGGGCGATCGATCTGCAAGACGGGCTTCAACTTCGGCCAGCACCACCTCGGTTATAAAGGGCAGATCGAAACTTCGGGCTTCGGGCAAGGCAATCCACTGCAGATGAGAAAGCTCGTCTGACGCATCGGTAAAGTCGTCCAGATCGCTGACAATGTGGTCGGCATCCGCGAGGAAAAACCGCGCGTCAAAGCGCCGTGGACGCCCCGGCGGAGTCAGCGCCCGAAACACGAACTGGAGCGCCGAGGCGGATGGTACATGACCCGTGGCCGCGAAGCTTTGCCAGTCGCGCGGCGGGGCATCCCATT
>CAWUIW010000288.1:0-4168 GCA_963922515.1 uncultured Rhodobacterales bacterium
TGGATGCCCACTGCCCGGACCGTGCGGGGAGACGTGCTGGCACTGAAAGAGCGCGAATTCGTGCTGGCCGCACAATCGATCGGCACCACAAACAACAAGCTGATCCTGCGCCATATCCTGCCGAACATCCTGTCGCCCATCATGGTGTCCGCAACGCTTGGGATTGCGACGGCGATCATCACCGAAAGCGCCCTGTCCTTCCTGGGCTTCGGGTTCCCGCCCGACTTCCCGACTTGGGGGCGGCTGTTGAATGACGGCGTGGACCGGCTTGCCAGCTATCCCGAACGATCGATCATCCCGGGCGTGATGATCTCATTGACGGTCCTGAGCGTTAACTATCTGGGCGACGGTCTGCGTGATGCGCTGGATCCAAGGATCAGAGGGCGCTGACCACGCCAAGTAGTCCAACAGCAATGGCGGCGCCCCCCGCAGGGAGGCGCCAAGCATCGCGTGCGACGCAGGCGCGCCTTCAGACCGGGTTGATCGTCACTCCAGACGGCGGCGGATGCGCCAAACCAGAAACCATACAAGCCCGACAACTGGCAGGGCGACAATGGCTGTCAACATTCCCTTGCTCAGTCCCGTGGTTTCGGTCAGCGGGTACAGCAGGTAAGCCGCCAGCGATACCGCGTAGTAGCTGATTGCGACCACAGACAACCCTTCCACGGTCCGCTGAAGCCGCAGTTGCAGATCTGCCCGCCGGTCCATGCTTTCCAACAAGGCCTGGTTTTGTGCGCTGCGTTCCACGTCAACGCGCGTGCGCAAAAGATCACCCGCCCGAATGGCGCGATCTGACAAGGCCTGCAGCCGGTTCTGCGTGGATTTGACTGTGCGCATCGCGGGCTCATAGCGGCGCATCATGAATTCGGCAAAGGTTTGGCGGCCATCGAACCGCTCTTCCCGCAAAGCCGCAATGCGCTGCCCGACAATCGCTTCATAAGCGCCCGTCGCCCCGAACCGAAACGAAGACCGGGCCGCGATCGTTTCGAGCTCAGACGAGATGGACAGCAGTTGGTTCAGGGTTTCGGCGGGGTTCTGGTCGCTGCCCGTCATGTCAACCATCAATGCGGACAGGTTGTTGTCAAGCTCGCCAATGCGACCCGACAAGTCCTTGGCTCTGGAAAACCCCAACATCGACATCGTCTTGTAGGTCTCGATCTCGCAAAGTCGCTGCACGATGCGACCGATACGGCGATCACCGGTTTGCGGGCTCGAAAACATCGCGAATCGCAGGTGACCGGCCGGATCAATGCGAAAATCGCCCGCAACAATGGCGGCGTCATCTGCAACCGATGAAACTGCAAGGCTTTCCAGAACAAACCAATCCGCAAGGCACGCGCCGATTTTTTCAACACTGGGGCGGTCCATCACCCGTATGATGGCCGATGTGATCCGCTGGCCCGGCGCGTCTTTCAACCAATCTTCCGGGAACACGGCAAAATCATCAGGGTCGAAATCCCGTTTCGACAGACCTTCGGAAAACACGGTGTAGGTCACGAATTCCGTGTGCTGTTCCCATTTCAGCGTGTAGCGCCCGATCTGGCCCGAGTAATGCGTGGCACCGGGTTGCGGGTGCGATACACCATGCCGATCCAACAAGGCAATTAAGTGGTCCAGATCCACGGATCTGTCACGACTGACCGCCTCGTTCGGCCGTTTCACTGCAAGGTACACAACCGTGCAAGGCGCTGCCATGGTCGGGAACGGCCGCGCATGCAATTCGTTCGCCAGCTTGTAGCGTAATGGATGATCTTCCATGGGCGGCATACCGTCTCCTAAACCCGCATGGCGGTAACTTAGCGCCATTCGACCCGAAAATCCATTTGAAGTCAGAATATTAGCTGAATTCAATTGTATACAGAAATGGCAGCCTTCACGGCACCAAGGCGGATTTTCGCCAGTCTCAACCGACGTCCGCACATGACCCGACGGAAACTCCCGATCTGTCCGTTCCAAGGGTCCAAGCGCATCAAACGACGCGCAGAACGCAGTCAGGGAGACATCCATGCCTTATACACGATCCTTCGCCATCATCTGTACATGTGCCGCACTTGCCGGATCCGGTGCCTTCGCTCAAACCAGCGTTTCCGTTTCCGGCGCCAACGGGGGGTCCGTCGACCTTTCACGCAGTTGCAGCGGAGCCGAAACGCACGTGAGCTGTGACCGAACCAAGACCGTCGTCGGGCCCAATGGTCAAACCAACACGGTCAACGCAACCACCGCGCATGCACCGGTACGCAAGCGGGTCGCGACAGCGCCGGTACCAAAACGCCGCGCCACGGCGCCACGTCGGGCCTATTACCGCACGCACTGAACGGAAGAGCTGTTGAAAGCCAGCCCCGCCCAACGGGCGGGGTTATTGGGCCGAGCCAGCCATCGCGCACGGCCATACCGCGCAGAGCAGCGCTCAAACAAATAACTCCACCAAAACGCGCCGACTCATGATAATGTTTCCGCACATTTTTGGAGCATTCATGAGTATTTCTGCATCATTTGTGCCGATATTGGGCACTGGTATAGGCGAGCTTCTGCCGGGAACCGCCGCCGCTGACAGCGTGTCTGCCGGGGCGGGCAACGACACGTTGCTGGGGAGTGCTGGCGCGGATTTTCTGGATGGCGAGGCTGACTTCGATCGCGTTTCCTACCTTGGGTCATCCTTGGCTGTTTCTGTGAATCTGGAGACAGGACTTGGCTCCGGCGGGGACGCGGACGGCGATTGTTATCAGAACGTGGAAGCTGCGCTTGGCTCCCAATTCAACGATACCTTGCGGGGTGACGGTTTTGATAACCTCTTGTCCGGCTTTGGTGGCCAAGACACGCTGTCGGGGCGCCTCGGCGATGACCGCATATCCGGGGGCGACGGCGGCGACCGTCTTCATGGCGGCAGTGGGTTTGATCGGCTGATCTACTCCGCTTCGAATGCCGCGGTAACGATTGATCTCGGGCTTGGTACGGCAAGCGGTGGGCATGCGGATGGTGACAGCATCTTTCAGTTTGAAGCCGTGGTTGGCTCCGCGTTCAACGATCATTTGACGGGCAATGGACAAGACAATCGATTGGTGGGTCGGGCGGGAAACGATACCCTGATTGGCGGCAACGGTGATGATACGCTGGTCGGTGGCCTTGGCGCCGATGAATTGAATGGCGGGACCGGCTTCGACTACGCGGTTTATGCGACGGCAACATCGCAAGTCATCATCAACACGCGGGCCTCGTTTCCGACCTTTAGCCAGGCGGCACGCGGTGACACGTTCAATTCGATCGAGGGTGTGATCGGAACCAACTTTGGCGACAGCATCATACTGGGGAGCGGGGCAAACCGAATCTTTGGCCGCGATGGAACAGACTTTCTGGATGGCGGCGCAGGCGACGACACCTTGATTGGTGGGTCTGGCAACGACCAACTGAACGGCAGCACCGGATCAGATACCGCCAGTTACCAGACATCTGGTGCCGGTGTGCAGGTGGACCTCTCATTGGCGACTCCCAACACTGGGGGCGATGCTCAGGGAGATGTGCTGAGCAACATTGAAAATGCCACCGGCTCTCGATTTGACGACCGTCTGACAGGCTTTTTCGCCGCCAACGTCCTGATCGGGGGCGACGGAAACGATACATTGATTGGACTCGGCGGCATGGATACGCTGCGCGGCGGAGCGGGCGATGACACGTTTGTTTTTGTCGAACTGTCGGACCATGTTGGTCAATCACAATCAGACACTTCGACACTCTCGCCTTACGGATCCGGAACGCCATACACGATCGTCGGGTTCGAAACGGGGGCAGATGTGCTCGAATTCGCGGCCGGTGAATTCGATGGCAACCTCTTTGAAACGAACCTGATTTCAGATTTGGGGCTGAACGCTGTCGGCGACGGTGCCTTCGCGCTGACATCGCGCGATCTGTTTTTTGTTCAGATTGCCGACAACGCCGATTTGGCGTCGGGCAATGTGACCGTCACGCACCTTGCCACGTTCCAAGGTGGATCTGCTCCGGACGCCGATGATCTGATTTTTGTATAGCGTGTGGGATCCTGCCCGCTTGGCGCGGGCAGGGTCGTTGGCATCAGTCGATTAAGGGCAGCAGTTTGTCCAACGACGCTTTCGCATCGCCGTAGAACATCCGCGTGTTTTCCTTGAAGAACAGCGGGTTTTCGATGCCGGAATAC
>CAWUIW010000289.1:0-4118 GCA_963922515.1 uncultured Rhodobacterales bacterium
CGAAGTAGGGGCTCAGGTAGCCGCGGTCGAACTGCATGCCTTCGACGACGTCGGTCTCGGTCTCAAGACCCTTGTTTTCCTCGACGGTGATCACACCCTCGTTGCCCACTTTCTGCATCGCGTCCGCGATCTGGCTGCCGATCTCGGCTTCGCCGTTGGCAGAGATGGTGCCCACTTGCGCCACTTCGTCAGAACCGGACACTTCACGGGACATACCCTTGATGGCCTCAACAGCGTGGGACACGGCTTTGTCGATGCCGCGCTTGAGGTCCATTGGGTTCATGCCAGCGGCAACCGACTTCATGCCTTCAGCAACAATCGCCTGGGCCAAAACAGTCGCCGTGGTGGTGCCGTCACCGGCGGTGTCGTTGGTGCGGGAGGCCACTTCGCGGACCATCTGTGCACCCATATTCTCAAACTTGTCCTCAAGCTCGATCTCTTTGGCCACGGACACACCATCTTTGGTGATGCGCGGTGCGCCGAAGGATTTGTCCAGAACCACGTTGCGGCCTTTGGGGCCCAGGGTCACTTTGACCGCATCAGCGAGGATGTTCACGCCGGTCAGCATGCGGTTGCGGGCATCGGTGTCAAATTTGACGTCCTTAGCAGCCATGTTCTCTCTCCTAGAGTAATGTGTTTGAAATCAGCGTTGAGGTCAGAGCAGCCAGAGGGCTTACTCGATGATCCCCATGATGTCGCTTTCTTTCATCATCAGCAGTTCTTCGCCTTCGAGTGTGACCTCGGTGCCGGACCACTTGCCGAACAGGATCTTGTCGCCGGCTTTCACAGCCATCGGGATCAGTTCGCCGCTGTCCTTGCGCGCACCGTCGCCGCACGCGATCACTTCGCCTTCACTTGGCTTTTCTTTTGCACTGTCAGGAATGATCAGTCCGCCTGCGGTTTTCTCGTCGCTCTCTACGCGGCGCACCAGCACACGGTCATGAAGCGGTTTCAATGCCATCTTTGTAGCTCCTTAAGGCTCAAAGTTATCTCCCAAGGCTTCGTTTTTTCGGCAGAACGAAGCCATTAGCACTCATCTTGTTCGAGTGCTAATGACGTGCATTTATGAAAGTGCTCGGGCCGTGTCAACAGGCCGCGCGGTTGAAATTGCCACCCTTTTTACCAAGCCAGCGAACAGCCTTATGGCGGCGACCTCCCGAAACTCGAACGGACTTGAATAAAACTCAATCCATTCAGCGGGCGCGGGTTAAAGCTGTGTTAATGCGCGCCAGCCTACCCATCGAACACCTAGAGTAACAGCCTTCGGATTTTTCTGGACACGAACATGCGCGACCACACGGAAATTGAGCCGAGCCGGCACTATGCTGATCTGATCAGCCGCTTTTGCGCCGATAGCATCGTGATCACCGATGGTGATGGACTGACGGAATGGGTGAATGAGGCGTTTACTCAAATGACGGGCTTTACGGTCGATGACATGGCCGGAAAGAAACCGGGAGTTGTTCTGCAAGGGCCGGAGACCGATCGGGACACGGTGGTTGCTATTTCGAAGGCTCTACAAAAGCGGCAACCCATCCAGACCGAAATTTTGAACTATGACAAACAAGGGGTTCCTTACTGGATTGAACTTCGCATCAACCCAGTTTTCGACGACGCGGGCCGCCACACACATTTCATTTCGGCTGAGAGGGATGTGACCGAACGCAAACGGTTGGAAAAGCTCAACGAAGACAGGATCATCAGTGACAGGATGCGGCAGGAAGAGCGCGCACTTCTGTCGCAAACTAGCGAATGGCTCTATTCGGCCAAGTCGCTCGACGAGTTGCTCCGAGTTGTGCAAACCGCCATGCATACGATCTTTCCCGAAACGTCGGGGCAGTTGTATGTCTATTCAAACTCTCGCGACACGCTGGACCTGATGGCGAGTTGGGGAGAAAGCAGCACCCCCTGTGACGCCCATATGGACGCGGATTCCTGCTGGGGGCTGCGACGGGGCCGGGTCTATGCGTATGGGATTCGGGCCATCGAGTTTCCGTGTGACCACCACAAGGATCACAACTCTCCCAGCCTGTGTTTGCCCATAATCGCGCACGGAGAAACCATCGGCCTGATGGTTCTGGAATTCCCAGGTTCGGATCAATCCAACAAGCACAACATCCAAACCGAACTCTTGCGACAGCGTCAGGACCTGGCGCTCTTGTGTGCCGAGCAGATCAGCCTGGCCATTGCGAACGTCAAGTTGCGCCAGGAACTACAAGATCAATCCACACGCGATCCACTGACCTCCCTTTGGAACCGTCGCTGGCTGCTGGATTCTGCACTGCGCGAAATCAACCGCGCGCGTCCAAACAACGCCCCGGTCTCGCTGATCTCGCTCGATGTTGATCACTTCAAAAAGTTCAATGATCATCACGGGCACGATGCGGGCGATATCGTTTTGCGAGAGGTCGGCGAATTGATGACGCAGCACTTTGCGGACAGGTTTTATCCATGCCGAATTGGTGGAGAAGAATTCGTGGTGCTGTGCCCGGATGCGACATTGGAGGAAGCCGCGCAGGCCGCGGAAAAGTTTCGCGAAGCCGTGGCTCGACATCAAGTCAGCTATGGCAGAGCCATACTGCCCCGCATCACTGTGTCTGGTGGCGTGGCCACATTTCCCGCCGACGGAAAGGACGTCATTTCACTTTTGCGCGCGGCCGATGAGCGCCTGTACGAGGCAAAGGCCGCAGGTCGAAATGCGATTGTTCGACCAAAGCCGCGAGCGGGCAAGCGCAAGCAGCACAAGGCGACGCGTTCAGGTTGACTCATCCAGCAGATGCCAGACTTTCGTCACCCCAGCTGTAAGCCCAGTGCTGCAAGCCTGCCGTGCCTTGCGGCGTCAGCGCATAAACGCCCACCGAAACCCGCTCGAACCAGCCATAGTGGTTGTCGGCCATTAATCGGGTGGCGCCCGCAACGCCGGTGTTTTTGGCCACCTCCGCTCCCTTGGTCGGGCCGTTCTCGGCAAGATATGCCGCACATCGCAACGCATCCTGGCGGTAAGCTGTGACAATACCGTGGCGTGTGGCGCCTCCTTGGTTTGGATCGCCCTCCAAGCGGTGAAACTCGCGCAGAAGTCGTGCGCGTCGCGGTTTGGATTTGCGCGGGGCGTAGGGACCGGGATCGCAGGGCACTTCGACCGTTCCATCAGCACGCACAGTGATCAATCCAAGTCCCAGCCGGCGGCACATCGCCGTGTTATCTTTGATCATGCGGCGCGCGGAGCGCCCGGAAGGTTTGGGAACGCCGATATAGACCGCATCCGTCACCGACAAGCGCGCCAGAGCCTGGTGAAACAGCGAAAGGGAAAACCGCATTTTCAGCTCGACGATCACCGGTTCTTCATCGCCCCGAACAGCAACCACGTCCGCGGCCCCGACTTCGCCTTTCACGATGTAGCCTTGTGCCTCAAGGTAAGCCTTGATCGGCGGATAAAGGTCTTGTTCGCGCAACATGCAGGCACTTTAGGCCATGTTCCCAGACGCGTCCATTTGACATCAGATCGTAGCGTGACAACGCAACGGCGCCCTCCTATAAGGCGCGCGGATTGGCGCTTTTCAAAGGACGCATTGCGATGACGACACAAGTCTTTGGTCACAAATCTCCCGATACGGATTCGACCGGCTCTCCCATTCTGTGGGCGTGGTACATGAACGAAGTGAAAGGCCAATCTGCCGAGGCGGTATTGCTGGGAGAGCCCAACACCGAAGCCGCATTTATGCTGGACCGCTGGGATCTGCCCAAACCCGCCATTATCAACGACGTGGCCGATGGAGCACCCGTTGTGATCGTGGACACAAACAACCCGGCGGAACTTCCCGCCAACATCAACAATGCCGACATCCAGGGCATCATCGACCACCACAAATTGGTCGGCGGGCTGGAAACCAAGGGCCCCATCGATATCACCGTGCGTCCGTTGGCCTGCACCGCCACTATTATCGTCGATATGATGGGCGACGACGCCGCCAAGATGCCGGATTGGGCCAAAGGTGCGGCCTTGACCTGCATCCTGTCTGACACGCTAGAGTTTCGGTCGCCCACGACCACAGACCACGACAAGGCCGTCGCAGAACAGCTCGCCGCCGATCTTGGGATTGATATTCCAAGCTACGCCG
>CAWUIW010000290.1:0-4117 GCA_963922515.1 uncultured Rhodobacterales bacterium
ATACAAGGGCTGAGGGTCGTGTAGAGCACCGTGTCGCGATAGGTTTTTTGGCGTCCTGCATTGCGCAGCGCATCCATCTCGCCATGCGCGATCGGATCGCCTTGCTGGACGCGCTGATTGTGCCCCGCCCCAACAATGACAGCCCCGCGCGCAAGAACCGAACCGATGGGACAGCCGCCCTCGTCAAAGCTCTTTTGTGCTTGGTTATACGCGTGGCGCAGATGGGCACGATCGGTATCAGTCAACATCAAGACATCCTTTCGGCCAACAAAATAGAGTGACCCCCGGCCGTTGGATCGGAAGCGACATAGGCCAGGACTTTCAGGCCTTCCTTCTGCAGAATGGCGGAATACTCCGATGGTGCAAGGCTGGCGTGATAAACTTGGTCCCCATACACAAGACCGGTTGTCTCACCTGCCTCTGGACCAACCGTGAGCAACAGTCGACCGCCGGGTAAAACATGCCGCGCCAGACGTGGGAGCGTGTCGCGCTGCTCTTGCGGTGTCAGGTGAAACAGACTGCCCCATGCGATAACCGCCGCAAAACGATCCGGCAGGTCCAATGTGCGCATATCGCCCAAACGCCAATCGCCGCCGGGCGCCGAAAGCCGCGCTCGAACCAGCATTTGCGGCGAGAAATCAAGCCCTGTTACAAGGAATCCTTTTGACGCCAACCAAGCAGCCACGGGCCGCCCCGTGCCACATCCGACGTCGAGTATCCTGTCCCCTTGCCCCAAGGCCGACGTAAGACGACCAAGCCATTCCGCCTCGGCCTTGGCACCCGTATCGCGATGCCGAGCGAACGCGGCAGCATGGCGGTCGTAAACCGCGCGCGTTTGGGTCGCGTCGGCTATCACGCCGCCTTCCAGGTGGCCCCGGCCGGATCGTCGGTGGACGTGACCTTGTAAAGGCTGGCTTCACCCGTCATCGATGGCGTCAAGGTGTAGCTGGTGTCAGGTTGGACCAATACCGTGTCACCGGGGTTCAGGATTTCTGTTGCGTTGCCAGAATTCAGCGCCCAGTGCCCGCGCATTGGCATCAAGACCTCATGCTTTTTTGGTGTGTGCATATCGGTGATTGCCGAGCCACGGGTGAGGAAAGTGACATCGAAGCCGGGCTTGTCGACCAGCAGCGCGTCTTCTCCGATCACTTTGGCTGGCTCCGAGGCGCCCAGCGCCATCAGGTCCCAGTACCGGGCGACATATCCCGGGATGACATCGGACGTGGGCACTTCGGGATAGGCGGTCAATTCGGCGTCCGTCAGTGTCGGCATCGGGTTGACACCGTCAGGCAAGGCTTCGCCCTTTTTAGCATCATAAAGGCGCCCGGTTTCAGCCAGGACGAGACCGTGGTCCGTCGCCTCTTGTATCACTTGCGGCGCCCAGGTCACGCCGCCGCCCGCGTCATCGCCGCCCAGGATCGCCATGATCATCCCATAATCAGTGCCGATGTTCTCAAATCCGCGGAAGATGCCCGTTGGGATGTTAAAGATATCACCTTCTTCCAGAACCACTTCGCCCGCGTTGCCCCAACGGCCCCAGAAAAAGCGCCACCGGCCCTTAAGAACAAAGAACACCTCTGCCGTGGTGTGCGAGTGCAGTGAATTGCGGCATTTGGGCGGTTGGCCCGCGGCCCCGATGTTGAATCCGGGCGTGTCGCGAATGTGCACGTGCTGGTCCGGGCTTTCCGAAACGCCACCGCCGATGATGGTGAAGTTTTCCTTCTGGTCGCTGCCCGGAGTATGCGCATCGATGAAGGCTGTTTTGCACGGCACCAGTTCGCCATAACGGACGATTTGGACGGGGGCGGTCATTTTGTGGGGTCTCCGGCTTCTAGTTCGGCCACGCGGGCACGAAGGGTTTCAATCTCTTGCTGCAACGCGCCGATACGGGGGCCGAGCATTGCTTCAATCTCGGCCTCCGTGAAACGGGGTGTGATGTACTTTGGGCAGTTCCAGTCGATCGCTGTGACAGCGATGGAGGTAACGCGCTCGACCGGGCCTTCACCATCAACATGCAAAATGTCTGCAATTTCGCGCGCCTCGCCTGCATCGACCATGCGAGCGCGGCCGATGAGCTTGAGCCGGGCACGACGTGGATAATCCATCAGGATCAGCGCCACCCGGTCATCGCCGGTAAAGTTGCCCTTGGAAATGAATTGCTTGTTGCCCGTGTAGTCCGCAAACCCGACCTGTTCGTCGCCCATAACTTTCAAAAACCCGGGTGGGCCGCCCCGGTGTTGCACATAGGGCCAGCCGGTTTGGCCGACGCTGGCCATGTAAAAACTGTCACGCGTTTCGATAAATGCGCGCGCGTCTGCATCCAGCGGGCCGCGGTGGCGACGTTCATAAACATGCGCATACTTGTCCTTTGTCCCGGCGCGCGCTTGCTCGGCCAGCACCGCATCGGTGAACATATGGGCACCGTAGCTGTCCATCAAACGGCACCAGTTTCCAGCAAAATCTGTTTCCAAACAGAAGTTTCGTCAAAAAGTGTGAATTCGCGGCGCAACCCCCACGGGCCGAACTCTGCATGGCTGATGCCCAGCACATAAACCTCTGCCCCGGTGGGAGCTCCGAAGACCCCCCAGCCGTCATGCTTGCCGGTCAGGGACCAACGGATCGCGGCGCGGGGTGGCATCATGTCATCGTCACGTCCGATCTGATGGTCGATCGAAAAAGTCGCGTTCGGGAACGATGCACGCAGACCCATCCAGAACCGATCGACCGCAGCATACGAGTGTCCCGTGATACCGCCGGGGTATTCCGCCTGAACCGCGCGGTCATACTCGGCTGGAATCACGGCCATGTCGGCGTTCATGATGCGGATCAGGATATCCGCATACTTGGCGCCCCAAGCGTTGTCGTTGCCTTGGGCCGTATAGGGTCCGGGCTGATCTGTCTTGGGCGTCAGCGGTTTCACGCAGGACTCTGGCCCGCCCTCTTTCGCGATCAGATCGGCGGCATATGCTTTGGGGTCCCAACCCATTTGGCGCACGATGGCACCCTGGTCGCGGATCAGCCATTCATCATTGATCTGATTGTTGATCGCGTGACAGTCGGCAAGGATCCGGTAGGTGAGCTTTTTTCCCGAGGCCGGACCATAAACGCCATCGGCCAAATGGGTCGCAGTTGACAGCAGCCGGTGCGAGCTGAGCATCCCGGCTTCGGGGGTGCCCGACCAGATCACGTCCTCACCCAACAAGGTGCGGTCGGGAAACTCGGCCAGTGTGGCCATGGTGGCTCCGATCACGTTCTGATTGCCCACCACCACGGACGCAGGCGATCGCACCACGATATCCGGGCTGTAGTAGTCATGCAGCGTAGCGATGCCGCGATCTTCCCAGATTTCTTTTGTGATCCCAATGATGTAGTCAGGGAAATCGCGGAACTTTGGGTCAAACCCTTTCATGTGTCGTATCCTTCAGGAACGCGGGCCGATCCCCGCACGATGAGCGGACCGTCGATCCGCACGCGGCGTGCAGCGGTCCGTCCCGGGTTCTCGATATGTGCGATCAAGGCGCCAACGGTTTCCTCAACCATCAGGTTGGCCCGTTGGCGAACGGTCGTCAGGTCATAGGCACGCCAAGCGGCGGGGGGCACGTCATCGTAGCCGATCACCGACACGTCCTCTGGGATCCGCATACCCAGCTCGAACCGCAAAACATCCATCACCGCCAGTGCCATGTGATCGTTCGCCACGAAAACCGCATCTGGCTCGAGGCCTGATTGCGAAAACAGGTCACGTGCCGCGGATTTTGCATCTTCGGCCTGAAAATTTCCAACAGCGCGCAAAAACAAATCCAACCCGGCTTGCTGCAGACCTGCGCGAAAGCCCGCTTCGCGGTCGCGTTGGGTGGACGCGCCTTCCCACCCGGCAATATAGGCCGGTCGCCGATGCCCCGCATCAGCGATAAACTTCGCGATCTTCAATCCACCGGCGTGGTTGTCTGATGTCACTGACGTGACGGCTTCGTCATCCTGCGAGCGGTTGAACAACACAACGGGAACGCCAACCGCCTGACACCTTTGCGCCACATCGGAAGACAGCGCGACCGAGGCCATGACGATGGCATCGACCTGATAGTCGAGGATTTCTTCCATCAAATCGTCGATGTTA
>CAWUIW010000291.1:0-4086 GCA_963922515.1 uncultured Rhodobacterales bacterium
CAACATTTTTTCTGAATGGGTTGCTGTGGTTTCGACGAAGTAGCCCAGAACATTGTTATGCTTGATTTTCAGGGATGAGACCCCGGTGTGGTCCGCATAGGTCGCTTGAAGTGCCGCGATCACGCGGCGTCCGTCATCTCGCAGTTGCCTGGCTTCATCGAGATCGGTGTCATATCCATCGGCCACAAAGCCGCCATCGCGTGAAAGAAGCGGCGGATCTTCCATCAATGCGGTAGCCAACGCTGAAACAAGGCCGTCATGACCGACAAGATTTGTTGTGGCGTCAGTTATCAATTCCGGTGGATCCACCGACTTGAAATGGTCTTGGACAACTTCGGCTTGCTCCAACGCCGATCGAATGGCAGCCATATCGCGTGGACCGCCACGATCCAGGGACAGACGGGACAGCGCACGATCCATATCAGGCACCTTGCGCAACACATCCCGCAAAAAATCCAGTGTTAGAGACTGATCAAGCAGAAATCCAATGGCATCGAGCCGGGCGTTGATGTCATCTAACCGACGCGATGGACTGGAAATTCGATGTTCCAACAACCGTCCACCTGCTGAAGTGACGGTTTGATCCACGACTCCTAACAACGAGCCTGTTCGCCCACCGCTCAATGACCTGGTCAACTCCAAACTGCGCCGCGTCGCCGCGTCGATCTGCAGAACCTTTTGCGCGGCTTCGATCCGAGGCGTTTGCAAAAGAGGCAGCTTGCCGCGCTGCGTGATATCGAGATAAGTCACGATCGCACCCATCGCGCCGAGTTCGGGGCGACCGAACGTACCGAACGCGTCCAGTGTTCCCACGCCAAAAACATCACACAGCCGTTTTTCGCTATGCGTGCTATCAAACGAGGATTTGGCAAGCTCCGTCAAAGGCACGCCAAGTTCTTCTGAAATGGCACGAACCCAGTCTTCCGCTGGATCTGTCACCAGCAACTCGGATGGCGCAAGGCGCGCAAGCTCGGGCGGCAGCCGGTGCTCTGACACCGCCATCACATGGAACGCACCGGTCGAGATATCAGCCCAAGCAAGGGCTGCTGTGCCGCGCACTTCGCACCACGCCGCCAGATAATTGTGTCGTCGCGCCTCTAGCAATGTGTCTTCGGTTAAGGTTCCGGGTGTCACCAATCGGACAACACCGCGCTTTACGACCGATTTAGAGCCTCTTTTCTTGGCTTCTGCTGGGCTTTCCAGCTGTTCGCAGACTGCCACCCGAAATCTTTTTCGGATAAGCGTCAGCAGATACCCTTCGGCTGCATGAACGGGCACACCGCACATGGGAATGTCTGCGCCTTCATGTTTACCGCGCTTTGTTAGCGCGATATCCAATGCTTCGGCGGCTGCCACCGCATCGTCAAAGAACATTTCATAGAAGTCGCCCATCCGGTAAAACAGCAAGGCATCCGGATGCTCCTGCTTGATGTCCAGATACTGCGCCATCATTGGCGTGACTGTGCCCAAAGACTTCCCCTGCCTGTAACTTGACGGCCAGAATAGCCAGCGGTCGGCTGCCACGAAAGTCGAAATCGCCAGCCCCGTTGTGGCACAAGAAACCCTGCGATAAGAGGCATTGGTAGCCGGGCAAAGGAAGCGAACCGATGAGCAACACGAAGATTACGCAAGAAGAAGCACTTGCGTTTCACCTGGAACCCACGCCGGGCAAGTGGGAAGTGCAAGCATCGGTGCCAATGACCACACAACGCGACCTCAGCTTGGCTTATTCGCCGGGTGTCGCCGTGCCGTGCGAGGCGATCGCGGAACATCCCGAAACGGCTTATGACTATACGAACAAGGGCAACCTTGTGGCGGTTATTTCTAACGGGACAGCGGTTTTGGGCCTCGGCAATCTGGGCGCGTTGGGCTCAAAGCCGGTGATGGAGGGTAAATCCGTCTTGTTCAAACGCTTCGCAGACGTCAATTCCATCGATTTGGAGCTCGACACCGAGGATCCCGATGAATTCTGTCGCGCTGTCCGCCTCATGGGGCCTACGTTCGGTGGTATCAACCTCGAAGACATCAAGGCACCAGAGTGCTTTATCATCGAGCAGCGGCTCAAGGAAGAAATGGACATTCCGGTGTTCCATGACGACCAACACGGCACTGCAGTTATCTGTGCGGCGGGATTGCTCAACGCGTTGCGGATATCTGGCAAGAAAATCGAAGATGTCCGCATCGTTCTGAACGGTGCTGGCGCTGCGGGTATCGCCTGTATCGAACTTTTGAAATCAATGGGTGCGCGCCACGAAAACTGTATCGCGTGCGATACAAAAGGCGTGATTTATCAGGGTCGTACCGAAGGCATGAACCAGTGGAAGTCGGCACATGCTGTAAAGACCGAGCTGCGTACACTGGAAGAAGCCATGAAGGGCGCGGACGTGTTTCTGGGTGTTTCCGTCAAGGGTGCCGTGACACAGGACATGGTGGCGTCGATGGCTGACAATCCGGTGATTTTCGCGATGGCCAATCCGGATCCGGAGATCACGCCCGAAGAAGCGCATGAAGTGCGCATGGATGCCATCGTTGCAACGGGTCGCTCGGACTATCCCAATCAAGTGAATAATGTTCTGGGCTTTCCGTATCTGTTCCGCGGCGCATTGGACATTCACGCGCGGGCGATCAACGACGAGATGAAGATTGCCTGCGCACACGCGTTGGCCAATTTGGCGCGAGAGGACGTGCCCGACGAAGTTGCGTTGGCGTATGGCAAGAACCTGACCTTTGGTCGCGACTACATCATTCCAACGCCGTTCGATCCTCGATTGATTCACCGAATTCCACCGGCGGTGGCCAAGGCTGGTATGGATACGGGTGCTGCGCGCCGGCCAATCATCGACATGGAAGCCTATGAGCTTGGCTTGAAGTCGCGGATGGACCCGACTGCAAGCATCTTGCGTGGTATCAATAATCGCGCCCGCGTAGCCCAAGCCAGAATGATTTTCGCCGAAGGTGACGATCCGCGGGTTCTGCGCGCAGCCGTTATGTACCAACGATCTGGCCTTGGCAAAGCTTTGGTGGTGGGCCGAAAATCCGACGTTGCCGAAAAGCTGGAACAGGCGGGGCTTGGCGATGCAATCCGCGAGCTCGAGGTCGTGAATGCAGCGAACACGTCTTATTTAGACACTTACAAAGCGTTCTTGTACAACCGGTTGCAGCGGCGCGGCTTTGACCAAAAAGACATTCATCGCCTTGCTGCACGCGACCGGCATGTATTCGCAGCCTTGATGTTGGCACATGGGCATGGTGATGGGCTCGTGACCGGGGCGACACGAAAGTCGGCGCACGTGTTAGATCGCATCAATCACGTGTTTAACGCAGACGCAGCGCATGGCGCAGTCGGTGTCACGGCAGTTTTGCACAAGGGTCGGATTGTATTGATCACCGATACGCTTGTGCATGAATGGCCGGAACAAGAAGATCTTGCAACAATTGCTGAACGCTCGGCCGAGGTTGCCCGTCACATGGGGTTGGACCCACGCGTGGCCTTTGTCAGCTTTTCGACCTATGGCTACCCGGTATCCGAGCGCGCCAAGAAAATGGGGGACGCCGTGCATGTCCTCGATTCCCGCGATGTTGACTTTGAATACGACGGCGAAATGACTGTCGATGTGGCGCTGAATTCAGCCGCACAGGCGCAATATCCGTTCTCGCGTTTGTCGGGGCCGGCGAACATACTGGTGGTTCCGGCGCGCCATTCTGCGAGCATTTCCGTGAAACTGCTGCAGGAAATGGGTGGTGCCACCGTCATCGGCCCGATCCTGACCGGCATCGGCGCACAGATTCAAATTTGCTCGACTGTGGCAACGGCCAACGACATCCTAAACATGGCAATTCTGGCCGCTTGTGAGATTGGATGACCCATGGCCCTTTGGACACTTGCGTCGATCAACGCGGACCTGGTGTATCAAGTACCGCACCTGCCAAAACCGGGTGAAACCCTAAGTGCCGCCGGGTTCGAGCGCTTCTTGGGCGGAAAAGGCACGAACATGGCGGTGGCCGCGGCCCGTGCGGCCGCGCGTGTTTGCATGATCGGCGCGGTCGGCCCAGACGGGCAGTGGGCCACAGAGCGGCTTTTGGAAT
>CAWUIW010000292.1:0-4082 GCA_963922515.1 uncultured Rhodobacterales bacterium
GTGTCCATGCGATGCCAGCTAGGTAAAGCCAAACAGCCGGCATCGCCAAGCTGCCCGTATGGGCTGTCCAAGCCAGCAGAGCGCCCCAGTTAAAGGCGAGGCCAAGAAACACTTGGGGCCACCAGGTGAACCGCTTCGCAAAGGGGTAAATCGCGACCGGCACCAAGGATAAGACTCCCAGCAGAATCGCTGCCGGCGCGAACGTCAGAAGGATGCCGAAGGCGAGCAGCGATTGCAGGCACATCCAAACCAGCGCCTGGCGCACCGTGGCCTGGCCAGCTGGGATGGGACGTGACTGGGTTCGCGCAACCTGCCCGTCGAAATCCCGGTCCGTGATGTCATTCCACGTGCAGCCCGCGCCGCGCATCAGCCATGCACCCGCCGCACACCCTGCCGCGATCCACAAATCTTCCCACCGCAAAGACCGGTCATGCAAGATGGCCAGTGCCAACCCCCACCAGCATGGAAGCAACAGCAACCATGTGCCGATTGGTCGATCCGCGCGGCTGAGGCGCAAATAGGGGCGGGATACCGTCGGGGCATAGCGATCGACCCAGTTGCCAGCAACTGCATCAGCGACTTGTCCATCTGGTGTCGGCGCAGAGCCTTGCATATGTATCGCCTCATGACGTCAAAGATACGCTTGTATGTAGACCACCCGTTGGACGCGGGGCAAACGGTTCCCTTGGACCGCGACCAATCGCACTATCTGTTTTCCGTTATGCGGCTGGCGGTCGGGGCCGAGGTGGCAGTGTTCAACGGTCGTGACGGCGAGTGGCGCGCACACGTTGCCGAAGCCGGCAAGCGAGCCGGGCTGCTGATCTGCCGGGAACAGTCGCGCCTGTTGCAGATGCCTCCGGATCTTTGGTTGCTTTTTGCTCCGATCAAAAAGACGCGGACGGACTCCATCGTCGAAAAGGCGGCCGAAATGGGGGCAGCCCGCATCGTTCCGGTCCAGACGGACTACACCAACGCAGAACGCATTCGCCAAGATCGACTGCAGGCCCACGCGATAGAAGCGGCCGAGCAATGCGGCGGCACTTTCGTACCCAAGGTCAGCGATCTGAAAAAGCTGGACCGTTTGCTGTCGGATTGGCCAGAGGATCGGCGATTGATGTTCTGTGACGAAGCACTGGTTGGTTTGACTGAAACCTTGAGCGCGCAGCGCGGCGAAAAATGGGCGATCTTGATCGGGCCCGAGGGCGGGTTTTCGGACGCAGAACGCCGCCGGCTTTTGGCCGCGCCATTCACGCAAGCGGTCAGTTTAGGTCCACGCGTACTGCGGGCGGATACGGCCGCCGTGGCAGCGCTGACCGTTTGGCAACAGGCGTTGGGGGATTGGTGATGCGGGAGGCAACACCGGACGATCTGTCATGGATCGAGGCGCTGTGCGTCGCCAACATTCAAACCAGCATGTTTCTTCTGCAAAACCTGCGCGATCATGGATTAGGGGGCACTTCGGAATACGCTATGCGCGTCTGGGTCCGCCCGGACAAAACCGGTGTTTTCGCGGTCACGAATGGCGGAATGGTCATGCTTCATCTGCCTTTCGCTGAAGACAAGGATTGGGCTTTTGCGCGATCTGCGCTTACCGGGCGCGACCTGATTGGCGTGCTTGGTGATGCGCCACAAGTACGCCAAGCGCTCAACGCGATGGGACTTGCCTCGGCACCGACGCGAGTTGATGACGATGACCAAAACCTGACCTTGTATCTGTCCGAAATGACCGTGCCAGACTGTGCCGGGTTTTCGATCGCGCCGCCCAGTTCCAATGAACTTGAACTGCTTGTTGGCTGGCGCTCTGCATATCACCAGTCCACGCTGGGCACCCCGGTCAACGAGGCGCGGGACTGGGCGGCGGCTGATATCGACAGGTATATGGCTGCGGACAGCCACCGGGTCCTTTGGCACCACGGTGCGCCTGTCGGGTTCACAGGTTTCAACGCGCGGCAGCCCGAGGCCGTCCAAATCGGCGGTGTCTTCACGCCTCCAGAGCTGCGCGGCCGGGGTTATGCCCGCCGCGCGGTTGCGCTGCACTTGCAGGAGGCACAGGCGCAAGGCGTGCAAGCAGCCGTACTTTTTGCGGCAAACGACGCCGCAACGCGGGCGTATCGCGCACTTGGCTTTCAAACGGTGGGTCGTTTTGCGCTTGTTATCTTTGATGGCATGCAAAGGGTGCAGACATGAGCTTCATTCGTCCGGCCGCACAGGCCCATATCATGCGCTGGCGAGAGGTTTTAATCGGGGGCGCCCTGATGGCGCTGGGCACCTATTGGGCGCTCGGGGTCGGTCAGTTGCTGGGTTGGGTCGGGGTTGTTGTGATCATTGTCGGATCTGCTCTGTGTGTGATCGGCGTGCAGCGCAGTCGTTTTCGGATCGGCGGCGATGGCCCGGGCGTGGTGCGTGTGGATGAAGGTCAGATTGCCTATTTCGGCCCACTCACGGGTGGGGCAATCGCCACAAGCGAGCTGGAACGTTTGGTGCTTGATTCATCGGCCAAACCCGCGCACTGGGTGTTGGACCAACCGGGGCAGTCATCGCTTCACATCCCTGTGACTGCCGAAGGTGCAGATGCCCTTTTTGATGTCTTTAGCGCTCTGCCTGGCCTGAAAACTGAGCGGCTTTTGTCAGAAATGAAGCGAAACAGCGCTTTGCCGCAGGTGATCTGGGAAAGAACGCCAACGACCATCCCTCACAATCGTCTGCATTGACACCGCCATCCTTTACGCGCACTTCTGACCCGCAACGCAAAAAATATCCGGAGCTGGCGCATGTCCATCCCTCAATCCGGCGGCGGACCGATTGAACGGCACGAGCAACTGGCCGAATACATGGCCAAGGGCTGCAAGCCAAAGGAAGATTGGCGCATCGGCACCGAGCATGAAAAGTTTGGATATTGCCGTGACACGCTGAAACCACTGCCATACCAAGGCGACAGATCGATCCTGGCGGTTTTAAGTGCTCTGCGCGATCGTCATGGGTGGGCCCCCTTGGAAGAGGGCGGCAAGCTGATCGGTTTGACAAAGGACGACGCCAACATATCGCTGGAACCGGGCGGTGCGCTGGAATTGTCCGGCGCTCCTTTGGAAACGATCCATGAAACGTGCGACGAAGTGAATGAACACCTGCGCGAGGTCATGGAGATCTCTGACGAAATCGGTGTGGGATTCATCGGTCTTGGAGCCGCTCCAATTTGGTCGCATGCCGACATGCCCTTGATGCCCAAGGGCCGCTACAAGCTGATGGACAGCTACATGCAAAAGGTCGGCACCATGGGCACCACCATGATGCGGCGGACCTGCACCGTCCAGGTGAACCTGGATTTCTCGTCCGAGGCGGACATGGTCCAGAAGATGCGCGTGGCGATAGCCCTGCAGCCCGTGGCAACCGCGCTTTTTGCCAATTCGCCGTTTTTTGAAAACAAGGTGAACGGTCACAAAAGCTGGCGGAGCCGTGTTTGGCGCGATCTGGATGCGGACAGAACGGGCATGGTGCCTTTCGTGTTTGAAGACGGGTTCGGGTTCGAGCGCTGGGCCGAGTACGCACTGGATGTGCCGATGTACTTTGTCTACCGCGATGGCGAGTACATTAATGCGCTGGGTATGTCGTTCCGTGATTTTCTTAAGGGCGAGTTGCCAGCTTTACCGGGGGAAACCCCCACGTTGTCGGACTGGGCAGATCATCTGACGACGTTGTTTCCTGAAGCGCGGGTCAAAAAATTCATCGAAATGCGCGGTGCCGATGGCGGCCCGTGGCGGCGGCTCTGTGCACTGCCCGCATTCTGGGTTGGCCTGATGTATGACCAAACAGCGCTGGATGCAGCATGGGACCTGGCCAAGGGCTTGGACGCAGAAACGCGCCACGCGCTGCGTGTGGCGGCCAGCGTTGACGGGCTGCAAGCCCGCGTCGGTGGAGTTTACATGCACGATCTGGCGCGCGAGGTGGTCGCCATCGCAGAGGCTGGTCTGAAGGCGCGGGCCCGGCCCGGTGCTGGCGGCATGGTGCCGGACGAAACGCACTTTCTGAGCGCTTTGAAAGACAGTCTTGATACCGGCAAGACACCGGCGGATGAATTACTCGAT
>CAWUIW010000293.1:0-4050 GCA_963922515.1 uncultured Rhodobacterales bacterium
GGCGCTGGTACTGGACACGCTGAAAAGACTGCAACAGGAACGACAGATCACGATGGTGATCGTCAGCCACGACTTGGGTGTCATAAGCACGTTGGCTGACCGTGTCATGGTCATGCGGCGCGGGCAGGTTGTCGAAACCGGCTTGGCCGATCAGATCTTTCAAGACCCTCAGCACGCGTACACGCAGCAATTGGTGCATGCAAAACTATGACACAAGTTCTGGAAATCATGGACCTGAGCAAAGGGTTTTCCCTGCATCACCTCGGTCAGGATATCGGGGCGTTTCGCGACGTTTCATTCAATTTGAATGCGGGCGAATTCATCTTGCTGAAGGGCGCAAATGGCGCAGGAAAGTCGACACTCCTCAGGACGCTTTATCGCACTTACTTGCCGCGCGCCGGGGTCATCAGGTTTCATTCTGAACACGGGCCAATCGACCTTGCGCGCGCCGCGGACATCGACATTTCCCATTTGCGCAGGACCGAGATCGGGTTTGTCACCCAGTTTCTTGTTGCACGGCCCCGTGTGAACGCCGAGGCCATCGTCGCGGAACCCTTGCGGTTGGCCGGGGTCAGCCAAGAAGCCGCTTTGGACAAGGCGCGCGCCGCGCTGGCCGCGTTTGGCGTGAAGGAAGAGTTGTGGCGGGCTTATCCCACAACATTTTCAGGCGGTGAGCAGCAGAAAGTGAATCTGGCGCGCGCGTTGATCCTGTCGCAGAAGCTATTGATGCTGGATGAACCAACTGCATCGCTTGATGCCAATGCGCGGGCCGCGCTGGTGGCTCGGCTGGCCGAATTGAAAGAACAGGGCACAGCGATGATCGGCGTTTTCCATCACCCCGATGACGTGATGCATCTGATCGATCGCATCGTCGATCTGACCCCTGATGCGCCTTTGACACAGGAACGAGATGATGTGGCTATATAACATGCGCCTGGTCCTTGCGGATCGGATCATCGAAAACGGATCTTTGCGGGTCGAGGATGGTCTGATTGCGGAAGTTGCGGAAAGCAACGGCGCGCCCTCTGGATTGACGGTGTTTCCCGGTTTCATCGACATGCATGGTGACATGATCGAGCTGGAGCTGGAACCGCGACCCAAAGTGGATTTTCCCATGGAGGTCGCCGTTGGCCACCTAGACGCGCGATTGGCCGCATCCGGTGTGACCACGGCCTATGCCGGTGTGTCGTTTTCGCGAACCGCCAAAGACGGCGAGCGGCGGTCCTTCGAGCACACAAGCGCTATCATACGGGCGCTGAAGGACAGCATCCAAGGCTTGCGCGTCGATCATCGTATTCATGCGCGTTTTGACATGACCTATACGGATGCGATTGCGTCACTGGACGAGCTGTTGCAATCGCAAGCTGTCGATCTTGTGTCAGTTATGGATCACACCCCAGGGCAGGGGCAGTACCGTAACGTCGAAAAGCTGGTTGCGAACAGGGTGAGTGGCGGGTTGAGCGAAAACGAAGCCCGCGCCTATGTCGAAAACCGGATGAACGATGCGATTGCCACGGATCAGCTTCTGATAAACCTCGAGAAAATTTCTGACGTGTGCAATGCACATGGTATTGCGATGGCCAGTCATGATGACGACACGATCGCGAAAACCAATCTGATGGCAGATATTGGTGCCGTGATCAGTGAATTCCCCGTGACCCTCGAGGCGGCGGAAACAGCAGCATCGCGTGGATTGATGATCGCCATGGGCGCGCCCAACGCAATGCGCGGACAAAGCTATTCTGGCAACCTATCTGCCAGAGAGGCGCATGCCGCAGGCCTGTTGCACATCCTTGCTGCTGACTATCATCCCGGCGCAATCCTGCCGGCGATCCGAGCATTGGCCGCGGTCCGGTCCGGTGATCTGCTAGGCGCGGTTCGACTGGTTTCCGTCAATCCGGCACAAGCTTTGGGGTTGAACGATCGAGGTCGGATCGAACCGGGCATGCGGGCAGACTTGGCGATTGCTGACAATAAGGATCGAATCGTTCGAACGCTGAGCGCCGGCAATGTCATTTTCTGCAACGGGACCCTCGCTCAACCTGCAAGTGTCGCGGTTGCCGCAGCGTGATGTAACCAAAGTTTCATAAATCGGTGCTGTCCGCTTCACACAGCGCGGTCAAAGTTGCTTCAAATTCATTCGGATGAATCGCTATGACCGCAACCTTGACCCTTTCCGGTGTATCCAAAGTATTTGGTGAAACCCGGGCCGTCGACAACGTGACGCTGGAAATCGAACCCGGACAGTTTGTTGGAGTCATCGGACGCTCTGGCGCCGGTAAGTCGACGATGCTGCGCCTTGTGAACCGTTTGATCGACCCCACCTCGGGGTCCATTTCGTTTGGCGGGGTCGAAGTCACCACGCTGCGGGGCAAGGCGCTGCGGATGTGGCGGCGCGATTGCGCCATGATCTTTCAACAATTCAACTTGGTCGAACGTTTGGACGTGATGACCAACGTGTTGATTGGCCGACTGGCCGAGCACGGGTTCGTCAGCTCGATGGCCATGCGCTTCACTGATGAAGAGCGCACAATGGCTTTGCACGCGCTTGACCGCCTGGATTTGGTGCCGCAGGCCTTGCAGCGCGCCGGAACACTGTCCGGCGGGCAGCAGCAACGCGTGGCCATCGCAAAGGCATTGGTTCAGCAGCCACAGATCATGCTGGCGGACGAACCGATTGCGTCGCTGGATCCGGCCAATGCGACCCTGGTGATGGACGGGCTACGCCAGATCAATCGGGAAGATAACCTGACGGTGCTGGTGAACCTGCACACGTTGGATACGGCACGGGCCTATTGCGATCGCATCGTCGCGATGCGGCAGGGCCGGATTTATTTTGATGGAACCGCGGCACAACTGACCGACGATGTGGTGCGCGACATCTACGGCCTCGAGGGGCTGCAAGAGTTTAACGAGGCGGTGACGTCGACCCAGTCGATCGCATTGCCCGCTTAACCCATCCCACTTGCAAATCAAACCCAGGGAGAAACCATGAAGTATCTTGCAACAACGGCACTCGCCGCACTGGTCGCCACATCGGCCGTCGCGGATGATTGGAAAGAAGACTACCAGGTCATCAAGTTCGGCATCCTGTCGGGCGAAAACGAAAAAGACCGCATCGCGCGGTATACACCGTTCGAAGAGTATCTCGAGCGTGAGTTGGGCGTAGAAGTCGAAATCTTCACCGCCGGCAACTACGACGGTGTGATCCAAGCCATCGCAGCCGACCAGATCGAATTCGCTTTCTTCGGATCATCTTCCTACGCCGCCGCATACACAGGCACAGACGGCAAAGTTGACCCGCTGATTTCGCGCCTGCGCCAAGACGGCTCGACCGGATACTACTCGGTTGTCGTGACACGCTGCGAAGACGGCTATAGCAAGCTGGCCGACCTTGAGGGCAAAGTACTGGCCTTCGCAGATCCTGACTCGACCTCCGGTTACGCGGTGCCGTATTACAATATTGCCCAAGAAGTTGACCCGAAAACGTTTTTCTCGGCTATTCCATTCTCGGGCAGCCACGAAGCTGGCGTTGCCGGTGTGGCCCAAGGCACATTTGACGCCGCCGCGACATGGCAGAACAACGAAGTTGACGGGCGCTGGCAGCGTATGATTGCCAAGGGTCTGATCGACGAAGGCGAGATCTGCCCGATCTGGGAAAGCCCAGAGATCACCAATGGCCCCTTCACGGCGCGCGCCAACCTGCCGCAAGAGCTGAAGGATGCTGTCGGTGACGCACTAATGGCAGTGCCCGAAAAAGACGAGAACGCGTTCAAAATGATGACTGGCTTCACTGCCGATGATCCAAACCCGCAAGTTGGTTGGATTCGGGTGGACCACGAACGTTATCAGTGGATTGTGGACATGCGCGACTGGCTGAAAAAGCAGCGCCGTTCGTAACACCGCACCTTTGGACCCTCGCCCGTGTGGCGGGGGTCTTATCTTTTCGGGATGTCCCAGATGACAGCTGTTGCCGATGTGACGCCTTTGCGTCCCCTAGATCAATTTGAATTGGATTATGCCGCCCAGAAACGGCGGGCAAAACTGTCA
>CAWUIW010000294.1:0-4024 GCA_963922515.1 uncultured Rhodobacterales bacterium
GGCTCGCCGCGGCGATGCGGCTTGGGGCCCGCGGGTATCGCGTCACCGTTTTCGATCGGCTGGATCGACCCGGCGGGCGTGGATCATCGATATCGCAAGACGGGTATCGGTTTGATCTGGGTCCGACCATCGTTACGGTACCTCAAGTGTTTCGTGAGCTTTGGGCCGCATGTGGGCGGGACTTTGATCGCGATGTCGATTTGCGCGCGCTGGATCCGTTTTACGAGATCCGCTGGCCAGATGGATCGCATTTCACCATGCAATCTGACGAACAGGCTATGCGGGCCGAAGTGGCGCGTTTGTCCCCCAGCGACCTGCCCGGATATGATCGGTTCTTGAAGGATGCAGAAGCCCGGTACTGGTTCGGGTTTGAAAACCTTGGTCGCCGTTCGATGCACGAGCTATGGGAATTGATCAAGGTTCTGCCGATCTTTGGAATGATGCGCGCAGACCGATCGGTTTATGCCCATGCCGCCCGCCGCGTTCGCGACGAGCGGTTGCGCATGGCGCTGTCCTTTCATCCGCTCTTTATCGGTGGCGATCCGTTTCGTGTGACATCAATGTATATCCTGGTCAGCCACCTCGAAAAGGAATTTGGGGTGCACTACGCCATGGGCGGTGTCCAGGCGGTGGCCGACGCGATGCAAAGCATAATCGAGGACCAGGGCGGCGCCGTTATTCACGACACCGAGGTGGACGAAATCCTGATCGAAAAGGGCCGCGCCAAAGGCGTCAAACTTGCGTCTGGCCGGTTTGTGGCCGCGGATGTTGTGATATCGAATGCGGACGCAGGTCACACCTATGACCGGCTTTTGCGCAACCACTCAAAGCGACGCTGGACGCAGCGGCACCTAGAATCGCGGCGTTGGTCGATGGGCTTGTTTGTTTGGTACTTTGGCACTCGTGGGACTGCAAACATGTGGCAGGACGTGGGCCACCACACAATCGTCAGTGGACCGCGCTATGGCGAGCTTGTGCGCGACATTTTCCGCAACGGCACCTTGGCAGATGACATGAGCCTTTACGTTCACCGCCCGAGTGTCACTGATCCAAGCGTTGCGCCTGACGGGGACGATTCCTTTTACGTGTTGAGCCCGGTGCCGCATTTGGGTCATGACCACCCGGTTGATTGGTCGATGCAGGCCGACCCGTACAAAGCGGCCGTTCTGAACGTGCTGGAAGACCGGTTGCTGCCGGGCCTGAGAGATCGCATCGCATCCGAAGTGGTATTCACCCCTGATACCTTCGCCGACCGTTATCTGAGCCCCTACGGTGCCGGGTTTTCGATCGAGCCTCGAATCCTGCAAAGCGCATGGTTCCGTCCGCATAACGTCAGTGAAGAAGCCAAAGGTTTATTCCTGGTGGGCGCGGGCACGCATCCCGGCGCCGGTCTGCCCGGCGTGGTTTCCAGTGCCGAGGTGCTGGATCAGTTGGTGCCAGATCCAGAAAAGGTCATTTCATGATCGCGCCCGCAGACATGGCCGCCTGTCGCGAGGCAATACGACATGGATCGCTGTCTTTTCACGCTGCGTCGCGCTTGCTTCCGGCTCAGGTGCGCGACCCGGCACTTGCGCTGTACGCCTTCTGTCGGTTGGCTGACGACGCGGTGGATCTGAACGAACAGAAAGCCGACGCAGTACTGCGCCTGCGTGATCGTCTTGATCTGGTGTATGCGGGCAAACCGATGAACGCCCCGGCTGATCGCGCGTTTACCGCCGTTGTGGAAGATTTTGACATGCCGCGCGCACTGCCAGATGCGCTGCTCGAAGGATTGGCTTGGGACGCCGAGGGCCGCCGGTACCAAACACTGGAAGACCTACATGCTTACTCTGCACGAGTGGCATCGGCCGTCGGTGTCATGATGTGCGTTCTGATGCGGGTTCGGGACCGCCATGCATTGGCACGCGCGTGCGATCTTGGAGTTGCCATGCAACTCACCAACATAGCGCGGGATGTCGGCGAAGACGCCCGCGAAGGACGGTTGTACCTGCCCTTGGACTGGTTGGAAGACGCTAAGATCAAGCCCGAGGCTTTCCTTTCAGCGCCTCATCCGACGCCACCTGTTCGTCGCATGGTCAAGCGGCTCGTGATGGAAGCGAACCGGCTCTATTTTAGGTCGGAAGCCGGGTTAAACGCACTCCCTATGAGTGCGCGGCCTGGGATATTTGCCGCACGGTTCATCTATTCCGGTATCGGATCGCAGCTGCAGAATATGGCGTATGACAGCCTCAGCGCCCGGGCGCGAACAACCAAAGGTCAAAAACTAGGATGGCTTGGGCTGTCCATGTGGCGGAGCGCGATGACCCTGGTCATGCCATACTCCGCCGTGATTTACGCAGCACCGCTTCCCCGAGTCGCGTTCCTTGTTGATGCGGCGGCCGATCCTCAGGAAGGCTGGTCACGCAGCGATAGCCTGTTCGAAGTGCTGGCGACGCTTGAAATGCACCGCCGGTCCCAACGTCCGGCTTGATCCATTTTTCACAACGGCTAGCCTTACCAGCATGGACTGGGTCGTTTGGGTTGTCTTTTTGTTGGCCTGCTTTGGTGCGGGTGCAACCGGTGGCTTGTTTCCCCCGGGTGAGTGGTATCGCGGGCTGACCAAGCCATCATGGACGCCACCGGATTGGGTGTTTCCGGTGACATGGACGCTTCTTTATTTGTGCATGGCCACCGCGGGCGCTCGCGCTGCCGGTCAATCCGGTAACGGATTGGCAATGGCGCTTTGGGCGCTGCAAATCGCGCTCAACGGGCTTTGGTCGCCCGTGTTTTTCGGGTTGCGCAACATCAGGCTGGGAATGGCTATTGTGCTGGGTTTATGGCTGTCAGTGTTTGCGGCGATGTTCGCCTTGTGGCAGGTGGATTGGATCGCAGGTGTACTTTTTACACCTTACCTGATTTGGGTGACAATCGCGTCCGCGCTCAACGCCGCTGTATGGCGACTAAACCCTGAAGCGGCGCGCAAAAGCGCCTAGCATTCTTCCGGAAAGCGCCAGTTCCTGCGGCGCGGGACGCGCACTGCGAGCATTGGCTTCAAGAGCGGTGACCGGAACCGCCGCAAATCCAGAGCTTCATGCACGCCAACCGTTTCCAGCCCGTTAATGCACGTGCGAACGGCCGATCGAGAATAAAACGGAGCATCCAACATGTTCAAGACCTGCCGGGGCTGGTACCCTGGATCGCAGCGCGTGTCCCGGGCGACGGCCCACAGGCTGCGCCGGAAGCTTTTTTTCGGTGGTAGGTCCATTTGCGAAACGCTGCCATCCGGCCCGAACCGGAACCCCGCGGCGAGGTTTGATCCATCCAGCCGTTCGGCATCATAGAAACAGGCGGCGCCATCCTCTGTCGGATAGCGGCCCCAGGTCCAATAGCCAAAGTCCTCTTCCAAGGCGCGGGTCCCGAAATTGGCATCAAAGTAGCCATGGCCCTCCCAGTTCCATCCGCGGCGGTCGATCTCGACTTCAATCGCAGACACCGGCGCAAACGGGCGCCAGATGTGACTGTCGTCTTCTGTCAGCGCAAGCTCGACAGGTGTGACTGCTTTCGGGATCAAGCGTACCTGTCCCCGGACCCGGCCAATCAGGGGTGGTGCGCCGATTTCATCAATATCGATGATCAGTTTGCCGTCGTCCCATCGCATCATCGATGGCCCCACTTCCAGCCGGGATGCTGTTTGGCGCAGCGCAGGTTTACCGCGATCCGTCATGGTGAACCGACCGCCGGGACCATAGGTGGCGACATTGATGCACACGTGGTTTTGGGGTGATTTTCGCCCAGACCAGCGGTACCAAGGCGAAAATACCGAGCCGATGAACCCAATGACCGAAATCGCCCGGCGGCCATCGGTGCTTATCCCGTCGACATACCACCATGCATAGCCATTCGGGCCGACATCGATGTTGAAGTTAGGTCGTTCAAGATCGCCCCGGCCGCGTGCTTCCCGGAGAGGGCCGCCATCGGCACACCAGCGCCGGGATGTGCTCCGCCGCCCGTCAGGTACAGGCGTTTGACCGGCGTCCGCGCTGTT
>CAWUIW010000295.1:0-4005 GCA_963922515.1 uncultured Rhodobacterales bacterium
CGCTCGATCAGCACACCGCGTTGCCGTGCGCCCTTGGCCATGGCCATCGTCACGTCAGCAGGGTTAATGTAGCCATCGGTCGGGTGGAAGATCGCGCCTTTCAGGTCTTCGGTGCGAACCAGCGGGTAACGGTCCTTGATCTGCGCCGGGCTCAGCCATTCGTACGGAACGCCACATGTTTCCGCGGTCGATGCGTACAACATGTACTCATCCATCCGGTCTTGCGTCTGCGCCATGCGCAGGTTGCCGACGATCGAAAAGCCCGCATTGAGCCCCGTTTCTTGCTCGAGCGTTTTGTAGAATTTGATCGAGTAATCATGGATGTGGGTGGTCGCATAAGACATGTTGAAATAAGGCAACAAGCCAGCCGCGTGCCATGTTGAACCGGATGTCAGTTCATCCCGCTCAAGCAGCATCACATCATTCCAACCGGCTTTGGCAAGGTGATAGGCAATTGACGTGCCAACCGCGCCTCCGCCCACGACCAGGGCCTTTACATGCGTCTTCATTCCACGACTCCCGCGCTTACTGCCGCTCTTTGACAGGTCTTATGCCCGCACTGCGAAAAGCGCGCCAAGTCCAGCCGACGCAAATCCGTAAAAAACCGACACAAACGCGTCAGCGACCGTGTCACTGCGGCTCTGGTAGAATTTTTCCGGGGTTCAAAATGTTGCCCGGGTCCAACGCCGCCTTGATTGCAGCCATCACCGGAACTGCAGGTCCAAGCTCTTTTTCAAGATAGGGACGCTTGCCCTGCCCAATGCCATGCTCACCTGTGCAGGTGCCGTCCATCGCGATTGCCATATCGTTCAGCCAGCCGATGAAAGCATCTGCGTTGGCGACTTCTTCGGCATTGTCCATGTCGATCAGCGGCAATGTGTGAAAATTGCCATCCCCGACATGCCCAGCAACAGGGGCAATCAAGCCCAATTCATCCGCTTTCTCCTGAGCGGCAGTAATACATTCGGCAAGCCGTGAGATCGGCACGCACACATCTGTGGAAATCCCCTTGGCCCCGGGTCGTAGTTGCAAAGCGGCCCAGTATGCATCGTGGCGGGCTTTCCATAGCCGGTTCCGGTCTTCGGTGGCCGTGGTGGCCTCGAAACCATCGCCCCCCACCTGATCGGCCAGCATGCCAAACGTCTCGGCTTGCTCAACCACGCCTGCCTCGGACCCGTGAAATTCCAACAACAGCAACGGAGTTTCTGGCAGCGTCAGTTTCGAATAGGCGTTGCAAGCTTTGACTTGCAGCGAGTCCAGCAGCTCCATGCGTGCGACTGGAATCCCATACTGGATGGTCATCATCGCGGCCTGCGCGGCCGCATCCACAGTCGGGAAAGAACAACGGGCCGCTGAAATGGCCTCGGGAATTCCATGCAGGCGCAGGGTGATTTCCGTGATAAGCCCCAAGGTGCCTTCGGATCCCACAAACAAGCGCGTCAAATCGTACCCCGCTGATGATTTCTTGGCCCGCTGCGCCGTGCGCACGACCGTGCCATCGGCCATAACCACTTCCAGAGCCAGAACATTGTCTTTCATCGTGCCATAGCGCACCGCATTGGTTCCGGACGCGCGCGTCGCGGTCATGCCGCCAAGCGAGGCGTTTGCGCCGGGGTCAATCGGGAAAAACAAACCCTGATCTCGCAAGTGTGTATTGAGCTGTTCACGCGTCACGCCCGGTTGAACAACCACGTCGAGGTCCTCGGCATGTACGGCCAGGATTTTGTTCATTTCGCTCATATCGACCGAAACGCCCCCCGCTGGTGCGTTCACATGCCCTTCCAGTGACGAGCCAACGCCAAAGGGGATCACCGGCACTTGATGCGCGGCACAAACGCGCACGATTTCGGCCACTTCCGCAGTTTCCCGGGGGAAAACCACCGCGTCCGGTGCTTGCGTGTGAATCCATGTCATGGTGTGGCCATGCTGTTCACGGATGGCCTGCCCGGTTTGGAATTGGTCGCCAAAGCGCTGCTTCAAGATGCCCAGCGCGGTTTCAATGCCTGTTTCATTGCGCGGCAAGGCCACAGCCTGAACCATGTCATACCTCCCTGCCCTAAGGCCCCATTATTCCCCCAACGCGATACCTTCGCGACGAGGATCTGCGCCACCAAGCAGGCGATCGCCGATTTCAATTGCATGCAAGCCAGAATTCAAGTCGCGCACATTCACCTCGAACCCAAGTGCAGTCAAACCGGGCTCCATGGCTTCCGCCGATGTGCCAGCCTCAAGATCGTAGGTGCCAAAGCGGTTGATGGCATGGGGCATGGCCACGGATTGCTGCACGTCCATCCCCCAATCGAGCCATGCAATAATGGATTTTGCTACATAGCCGATAATCCGGCTGCCGCCCGGCGAACCGATGACCAGAACAGGTTGACCGTCCTTCATTACAATGGTTGGCGCCATCGAAGATCTTGGGCGTTTCCCGGGCTCCAATCGGTTTGCGATAGGTACGCCGTCGCGGTGTGTGCGGAAAGAAAAGTCCGTGAGTTCGTTGTTGAGCAGGAAGCCATTGGTCATCAACCGGGCACCAAAGGCATTTTCGATCGTTGTGGTCATCGACAGAGCATTGCCCTGTGCATCCACGATCGAGATGTGAGACGTAGATGGCAATTCCAGAGACGTATCGTCCGCCCAATTCAAGGCATGGTCAAATTCGGGTGCGCCGGGTGCAACTCCTGCCAACGCTGTTTCGCGGACCAGCAAATCCGCACGCGCCGCCAGGTAGTCCCGATCGACCAAGCCCGCAACTGGAACAGGCACATAGTCGCTGTCGGCCATGTAGCGTCCACGATCCGCAAAGGCCAACCGAGAAGCGTCACCGATCAATCGCCATGTGTCCGGATCGCCGGGACCGTGTATGTTCAGATCGTGGTGATCCAGAATTCCCAGAATCTGGCCCACTGTCAGCGCTCCGGACGAGGGCGGCCCCATACCGCAGATGTCGTGCGCCCGGTATGCGGCACACACGGCGGGGCGCTCGATAACCGTATAGATCGATAAATCAACCGCCGACAAAACGCCCGGATTGCCGTCGGCGTTTTGAACGGTCCGCACGATGTCAGCGGCGATGGGGCCGGTATAAAACGCGTCACTACCCTGAGCGGCCAAGGCGCGCAGCGTCGCGGCGTATTCCATGTTCCGCAGTGTTTGCCCTGCCTGCAACGGTGTAGCGTTTGGCAGGAAATAGGCGGCGGTTTCGGCGTAGCGGCTCAACCGCTCCGCATCCCGGGCCACCAGACCGGCCAGACGCGGCGATACCTGAAAACCGTTTTCGGCCAGATCAATGCCTGCATGAAACAGTGAAGGCCAGGGGTGCTGCCCCCAGCGCCGATGCGCCTCTTCCAGCAAGGCAGGCGTGCCCGGAGTCCCAACCGAACGCCCGCCGACAACGGCATCGAAAAACCCCAGCGGCGCCCCGTCTGCATCCTGAAACAGAGTCGGGGTCGCGGCAAGCGGCGCTGTTTCCCGGCCATCCAAGGTGGTCAGTGTGCCAGACGCTGCATCATACCAAACCAGAAAAGCCCCGCCGCCCAGGCCGGACGATTGGGGTTCGACCAGACCCAGCACGACTTGCGCCGCGACCATTGCATCTGCAGCGCTGCCGCCGGCCCGTAATACATCAGCGCCCGCCGACACCGCCAGCGGGTTGGCCGCAGCAATCATCCAGTTTTGCGCGTCGACCGGTTGCCCGGCTTGTTTGGCCTCCAATGCGGCAGCGATCTGTTCGGAAGTCGCGGCAATACCAGTCGACGTGCTCGCCTCAGGTGCCACGGCATCTGCCGCCTCTTGCGCACTTACTCCGGTGCAAGCCGCGATCCACAGAGTAAAAGTGAAGATCAGTCCGCGCATCGATGTTCTCCTGAGGGTTGGCCGTGTTTAAAAACCCTAGCACGGCAAAGGCGTCAAAGCATCGATGGAACCACTTGGTCCGGTGGGCGATGTCCGTCTTCGAATGTTTTGATGTTGATGATGACTTTTTCGCCCATCTCGATCCGGCCT
>CAWUIW010000296.1:0-3999 GCA_963922515.1 uncultured Rhodobacterales bacterium
AGTTGCCGCGATCTACATGGGCAAGAAATCGGCCCGATTCATTCAAGGCCGCCTGATTATGCATGGTGCGGATCGCGCAACGCCCATCACCGTGGTCGAGAATGCCTCGCGTACCGACCAACGCATTCTGGAAACAACGCTGGCCCATCTGCCCGGCGATCTGGCCGCGGCAGAGCTGGCTGGTCCTGCGCTTACATTCCTGGGTCTTGCCCCGCGTGCCGCGGCGTTGGCCCTGCCCGAATTTCAACAGGAGCTAGCCTGATGCCCCGCACTTTCACGCCCAAAGTTGTCACCGCCAATGACCTGCTCGAAGGTGATGTGATCTACTTGACCGCCGACGATGAATGGACCCGCGACCTGCAAGCGGCCGAGCTGATCACCGACGAGGCGCATGCCCAAATCCGCCTGATCGACGCACAGGTGCAGGTTGAGAAGATCGTGGGCGCCTACTTGGCCGATGTCAAAGCTGGCCCAAACGGCCCGGAGCCGATCCATTTCCGCGAGGAATTCCGCAACACCGGCCCGTCGAACTACTTCCACGGCAAGCAAGAGGTGCGCGCCAATGTATAAGTACAACGAGTTTGACAGTGCGTTCCTGGCCGAACGCAACCGCCAGTTCCGCGCCCAGGTTGAACGCCGGATCGACGGATCACTGACAGAGGATGAATTCAAGCCGCTGCGTTTGATGAACGGGCTTTACTTGCAACTGCACGCCTACATGCTGCGCGTTGCCATTCCCTACGGCACGCTGAACGCGGATCAAATGCGCCAATTGGCGGTGCTGGCCGAAAAATGGGATCGGGGCTATGGCCACTTCACCACCCGGCAGAACATCCAGTACAACTGGCCCAAATTGAACGATGTACCCGATATGCTGGACGCGCTCGCCAAGGTGGGTTTGCATGCCATCCAGACCAGCGGCAACACCATCCGCAACGTGACCGCCGATCATTTTGCCGGGGCCGCGAAGGACGAGATCGCTGATCCACGCCCGGTTGCCGAGCTGATCCGACAATGGTCGACCGACCACCCGGAATTCCAGTTCATGCCTCGCAAGTTCAAGATCGCCATCACTGGCAGCCCGAATGATCGTGCCGTGACCAAGGCGCACGACATCGGGTTGCGTATGGTCGCACGCGATGGCGAGGCCGGGTTCGAAGTGATTGTCGGCGGCGGTCTGGGCCGGACCCCGATGATCGGAAAGGTGATCACTGATTTTCTGCCCAAGGCAGACCTCTTGCCTTATCTGGAGGCCATCGTCAGCGTCTGGAATGAAATCGGTCGCCGGGACAACAAGTACAAGGCACGCATCAAGATCACCGTGCATGAGCATGGGATCGAAGAAATCCGCCGCCGGGTGAACGAGCGGTTTACCCTGATCCGTCCGCAGTTCAGCGGCATCGACCAAGACATGTTGCAGGGCATCGAGGCACAGTTTGCCGCTCCTGCGTTCCGGTCCGGTTCAACCGACGCCTACGACCAGTTCTATCGGAGCGATCCCGTGTTCCGCTCATGGGCTGACACCAACCTTTTCCCGCATCGGGCCAAGGGGTATGCGATTGTCTCGATCAGCTTGAAGTCGCATGGCCAAACGCCCGGCGATGCCACGGCAGAGCAGATGCGCGTGATGGCCAGCCTGGCCGAACGCTTCGGTCACAATGAACTGCGCATCAGTCACGAGCAGAACGTGATCTTGCCGCATGTTCATAAATCGGACATCCCCGCGATCCATGCAGAGTTGCGTGCCGCCGGCCTTGGCACGGCGAACATCGGCTTGATCAGCGACATCATCGCCTGCCCAGGGATGGACTACTGCGCGCTGGCCACAGCGCGGTCGATCCCGGTTGCGCAGGACATTGCGACCCGGTTCGATGCGTTGAAATTGGAGCATGAGATCGGCGAGATGAAAATCAAGATTTCTGGTTGCATCAATGCTTGTGGGCATCACCATGTCGGTCACATCGGTATCCTTGGGTTGGATCGGGCTGGTGTGGAAAGCTACCAGATCACCATTGGCGGCGACGGCACCGAGGCGGCCGCATTGGGGGACCGGACCGGGCCCGGCTTTGCCTATGACGAGATTGTGCCCGCGATCGAACGGATCATGCTGACCTATCTGGACCTGCGCGAGGGCGACGAGGAAACATTTCTCGAGGCCTACCGCCGGGTCGGGATGGCCCCGTTCAAGGCAGCGCTGTACCCGGAAAAACAGGCTCATGCCGCTTGATCTGGATATTGATCTGATGATTTCGAACCGCGATGCAGACGCAGCGCTGGCCCAAGACGTCGCCGCGCTGAATCAGCGCTATCGGCATCATAGTGCCACTTCTGTGATGCAAGGCGCGCTTCAAAACGCAGGCGACATAGCGCTGGTGTCCAGCTTTGGTGCGGAATCGGTCGTTTTGCTGCACATGGCGGCCGTGATCGATAGGAACGTGCCGGTGCTGTTCATCGACACGGAGCTGCTTTTTACAGAAACGCTGGTCTATCAGGCTGACGTCTCAGAGCGATTGGGTCTGAGCAATGTGCACATCATAAGGGCCGACGACATCGCGGCGCGCGATCCGTACGGTGCTTTGCGGTTTTCAAACCCCGATGCGTGCTGTGCACTGCGAAAAACCGAACCATTGCAAAAGGCACTGGGTCCTTTTGACGGTTGGATCACAGGGCGCAAACGCTTCCAATCCGGTCAGCGCGCGGCCTTGGACTTTTTCGAGGTCGAGGCAGGCACCGGTCGGATCAAGGTCAACCCACTGGCTCATTGGGCGCCTGAGGATGTGCGCGCTTACATGGACGAAAACCGCCTGCCCCGGCACCCGCTAGTCGCGCAGGGTTACCCGTCTATTGGCTGTGCTCCCTGCACTTCGGCCGTGACAGCGGGCGAAGATATGCGCGCCGGTCGGTGGAGAGACACAAACAAAGATGAATGCGGCATCCACTTTGCGAATGGCAAGGCGGCCCGTACAGGAGAAAACGCATGACTGTGATCGTCACCGATGCGGGCTTTGGCCCGGACACATGGACCAAGGGTTTCACGGCGCCGGGCGACGCGGCCAATGATGTGGTTGCGCTGGATCTTGCATCGGACGCGGACATTGCCGTGTTGTCGAACCGGTTGGGCGGTGTGGAAATGATCCGCGTGGACTTTCCTAGCTTTGCGGACGGGCGCGGCTTCACCATCGCGCGGCACTTGCGGCTTTCCGGCTACACCGGACGCCTGCGCGCCAAGGGCCATGTTTTGGCAGACCAGTATGCCATAGCCCGCCGGTCTGGCTTCGACGAGGTCGAGATCGATGATGCGTTGGCGCAGCGCCAGTCCGAAGATCAGTGGCGCGCCCGGTCAAACTGGCAAGATCACCACTATCAGGCGCGGCTGCGCGGCTGAACGCCCTCTTCCCTTCCTGACGTAAATCAAAGATACCCACAAAGGTGCCGGGTACATCCCGGCTATGAGCGATATGACAGAGATGACCCCCGTGACGGACACAGCGAACGCAACCCCTGTAAAAGGACCGGCCCTGCCCGATGCGCAGACGGTCACGGACGTGACACACTGGACGGACCGGCTGTTTTCGTTTCGGGTCACACGCCCTGCATCGCTTCGGTTCCGGTCAGGTGAATTCGTTATGATCGGATTGATGGGCGATGCCGATCCCAAGACTGGCAAGCAAAAGCCGATCATGCGGGCCTATTCCATCGCGTCGCCGTCATGGGATGAAGAGCTCGAATTCTATTCGATCAAGGTGCAAGATGGGCCACTGACCTCGCGCCTCCAGCACATCCAACCAGGGGACGAGATCATTCTACGCCCCAAGCCGGTCGGTACGCTCGTCCACGACGCCCTGCTGCCGGGCAAGCGCATCTGGTTCTTCGCCACCGGCACCGGATTCGCACCGTTTGCATCGTTGCTGAGAGATCCGCAAACCTACGACGACTACGACGAGGTCATCATCACCCATACCTGCCGCGAAGTGGGCGAACTGACCTACGGGCGCACCC
>CAWUIW010000297.1:0-3975 GCA_963922515.1 uncultured Rhodobacterales bacterium
GTCGGCGCTTGCGCTGACAACAACTGCGCTTGTCAGCGGTGCGGCCTTCGCCGGCGGCCATGGCAAGCTGCAAGGTGATCTGAAAATCTTCCTCGACACCTCGAACCCGGCGCCACGCGCCACGATGGAAGCGATGATCGCGCGCTTTGCCGAGCAGCATCCCGACCTGAACATCGAAACCACCGTGATCGACCGGGAAGCCTACAAAACCCAGATCCGGAACTTCCTGACGGCCAACGCGCCAGACGTGGCGACATGGTATGCGGCCAACCGGATGCGTCCGTATGTTGAGGCCGGCCTGTTCGAAGACGTCTCGGACCTGTGGCAGGAGCCGGAAATCGCAGAAAACCTCGCCTCGACCAAGGGCGCGATGACCATCGATGGCAAGCAATGGGGCGTGCCCTATACCTACTATCAGTGGGGCGTGTACTACCGCAAAGATATCTTCGAAGAGCTGGGTCTGACCGAGCCGACAACATGGGAAGAAGAAAAAGCCAACTGCAAGAAGATCGTCGCATCCGGTCGCGCGTGCTACACGATCGGCACCAAGTTCCTGTGGACCGCAGGCGGCTGGTTTGACTACCTGAATATGCGCACCAACGGCTTTGACTTCCACATGGACCTGGCGGCCGGCAACGCGAGCTGGGAGTCGGACGAGGTCAAAGCGACGTTCAGCAACTGGAAAGAACTGATCGACATGGGTGGTTTCATCGACAACCACCAGACCTATAGCTGGCAGGAAGCGCTTCCCTTCATGGTCAACGGCGATGCCGCTGCCTACCTGATGGGGAACTTTGCCGTGGCGCCGCTGCGTGAAGCCGGTCTGACCGACGATCAACTGGACTTCTACCAGTTCGTGTCGATCAACCCGGACGTCGAGTTGGCAGAAGATGCACCAACCGACACGTTCCACATCCCGGCCAACGCGGCCAACAAGGACGCGGCGCGTGAGTTCCTGCGTTTCGTTGTTTCGGCAGATGAGCAAACCGAAATCAACAACGGGGCCAACCTTGGGCAGCTGCCGGTCAACGCCTTGTCCAGCGTGGATGACGACAAATTCCTGAATCAGGGCTTTGCAATGCTGTCGTCCAATTCGCCCGGTGGCGTTGCCCAGTTCTGGGACCGCGACGCACCAGCCGAGATGGCCAAGGTCTCCATGGAAGGTTTCCAGGAATTCATGGTCAAACCGGACGACATGGACCGCATCCTTGCCAAGCTCGAGCGGGCCCGCGGCCGGATCTACGACAACTGAATGTTGTTTTCGGGTAGGGCGCGCCGTGCGCCCTGCCCGTTTGACCCGCCCAAAGGGTCCCTTTTTTCGCGACTTCAACCAGCGAGCGCCCGCGCATGTCTGATGCAACCGCCCTCGACACACGCAGCTGGATGCAGCGGAACCGGCAAACGGTCACGCCATTGCTGTTCCTTCTGCCAGGTGTCCTGTTCTTTGCCGTTTACGTGATTTTCCCCGTTTTCCAGTCGTTTAACATTTCGCTTTACGAATGGGACGGTCTGGGACAACCCGAATACATCGGGCTCAGAAACTACGAAGATCTGTATTACGAGTGGATTGATCGCGACGCGTTCTTTGTTTCGCTGAAGAACAATCTGATTTGGCTGGTGCTTTACTTGTTGGCCATTCCCGCCGGACTGGGCATTGCCCTGTTCCTCAACCAGACCGTGACCGGCATCCGGATCTATAAATCCCTGTTCTTCTTTCCGTTTGTAATCAGCCAAGTGGTCGTCGGGCTAGTGTTCACTTGGTTCTACGATCCGACATTCGGACTTTTGAACCAGTTGATTGGCATCGTTGGCTTGGGGCCCATCAATGTCCTCGGCGACGAAAACCTGGTCACCCTGGGTATCATCGCCGCCGGGCTCTGGCCGCAAACGGCCTACTGCATGATCCTTTACCTCACCGGTCTGAACGCCGTCGACCCCGAGCAGATCGAGGCCGGACGACTGGACGGAGCCAAAGGTTGGCGGATGCTGTGGCACGTCGTAATCCCGCAATTGCGGCCAGCGACCTTCATCGCCTTTGTGGTGACCATCATCGGGGCGCTGCGGTCCTTCGACCTGATCTCGATCATGACGCAGGGCGGCCCGTTCGGATCGTCGCGCGTGCTGGCCTATTACATGTTCGAAGTGGCCTTGTCCGAATATGGCTTCCGCATGGGATACGGCGCTGCCATTGCGGTGGTCCTGTTCCTGATCATGCTCTGCTTCATCGCTTACTTCCTGTATTCGATGTACCGCGACGAGAAAGGACGCTGAGATGTTTCCAGCCCCGATCCAAAAACAATCGCGCGCAGCCCAAGTCACCTATCAGGCCGCCCTGCCCTTTGCGTTGTTCCTGTGGCTCGCCCCGCTCGTGGCAGTTGCCGTATTCTCCATCAAACCTGCGGCGGACTTCACGCAAGCCAATTATTGGGGCATGCCATCATCGTTCGAGGGCTTCGCCAATTATGGTCAGGTCTTCTTCAACAGTGACATGCCGCGTTACCTGCTGAATTCCGTGTTGATCACGGTACCCACTGTGATTGGTGCCGTGGCGCTCAGTTGCATGACGGGCTTTGCGCTAGGCGTCTACAAGTTCAAGGCAAACCTGTGGATCTTCTTCATGTTCATCGCGGGCAATTTTGTTCCGTTCCAGATCTTGATGGTGCCGGTGCGGGACCTGACGCTGGGGCTTGGGCTTTATAACACCAAGCTTGGGCTGGTGCTGTTTCACGTCGCCTTTCAGACCGGGTTCTGTACCCTTTTCATGCGGAACTTTATCCGGGCTCTGCCCTTCGAACTGATTGAAGCCGCCCGGGTCGAAGGAATCGCAGAATGGCGCATCTTCTGGTATGTCGTTCTGCCGTTGATGAAACCCGCAATTGCTGCGCTCAGTGTTCTGATTTTCACCTTCATCTGGAACGACTATTTCTGGGCGGTGGTGCTCACCCAAGGCGCTGAAAGCCAACCGGTAACGGCGGGGATCACAAGTTTTAATGCGCAGTATCGCGCCGCGTATCACCTGATGAGTGCTGGCAGCATTGTCGCCGCACTTCCCCCGGTTTTGATGTTCTTCCTCATGCAGCGCCACTTTATCGCCGGCCTGACACTTGGAGCCGTGAAATGACCAAGATCGCCTTCATTGGCGCGGGATCGACGATTTTCATGCAGAATATCGTCGGCGATGCCCTGTTGACGCCCGCATTGTCGGACAGCCACTTTGCGTTGATGGATATCGACCAGACCCGTCTGGCCGAGTCCGAACAAGTGGCGCGTGGAATGATCGCTTCCGTGCGAAGCGGCGCAACTGTAAGCACGCATAGCGATCGCTGCTCGGCCCTGGACGGTGCCGATTTTGTGGTCACGGCTTTTCAGATCGGTGGCTACCAGCCCTGCACGGTCACGGATTTCGAGATTCCCAAGCAATACGGATTACGCCAGACCATTGCGGATACGCTGGGCGTTGGAGGGATCATGCGCGGGCTGCGCACGGTGCCGGTCTTGTGGGATGTCGCTCGCGACATGAGCCAGCTCTGCCCGGATGCGACCTTGTTGCAGTATGTCAACCCGATGGCGATCAACACATGGGCGCTGTCCGAAGCATTTCCGGCTTTGAGGCATGTCGGCTTGTGCCATTCGGTTCAAAACACGGTCGAGGAATTGGCCCACGACCTTGACCTGCCCAAGGACGACATTCGCTACCGGGTGGCCGGGGTGAACCACGTGGCGTTTTTCCTTAAACTGGAACACGAGGGCCGTGATCTGTACCCCGCCTTGCGGTCGGGCTATGCGCAAGGCACGATCCCGAAAGCCCCGCTTTTGATGCCCAGATGCCCGAACGCCGTCCGCTACGAAGTGATGGATCATCTTGGCTATTTCTGCACCGAAAGCTCCGAGCATTTCGCCGAGTATGTGCCATGGTTTGTCAAAGATGGCCGCGAAGATCTGATAGAAGACTTTGGCATCCCATTGGATGAGTAC
>CAWUIW010000298.1:0-3960 GCA_963922515.1 uncultured Rhodobacterales bacterium
GGCCTCTTCGATCGCGCGGGTTCGGCCCGCCTGATACATCGCGACCATGTCATGCGACCACCTGAGCAGGTCGCGCCACATTTCTTCCGGTACGCCCAGAAGCCGGGCAATAATCAGCACAGGAATGCGGCTGCAATAGGTCTCCAGCAGGTCGAATGGCCCGCTGGGCGCCGTATCGATCAAATGATGGCACAGCGCCTCGATCTCGGGTTCCAAACCGGCGATACGGCGCGAGGTGAACGCGCGCAGCACAAGCCCGCGCAGCCGCGTATGTCGGGGCGGTTCGGCATCCAGCATGGAATGCCGTTCGACCGCGTCAAATCGGGCCAGGTGATCGGGCACCAGTTGGCGAAGCTCGGCCGGTTTTTCCCGCCCAAATCGACGGTCTCGCAACAGGGCATGCACTGCGTCATGGCGGAACGCGGCCTGCATACCGTAATCGGCCCATAGGTGCAGGGGCCCTCCGTCGCGCGCGCGGGCGTAGAATGGATAGGGGTTCTGGACAAATTCGGGATCTGTCGGGGACTGATGCAAGGTGACCATGTCACGGGGCATGCCAATGGGTGGGCCTATGGTCAATCCCAATCCGGCTGCGCTAAGCTGACGGCATGCAACGGTTTGGATGGCGGCGCGCCGGTGTCGCATTTGTTTTTCTGGCATGTGTGGCGATCGCAGCGGCGGTGGTCTGGCGTGTTGGCTATCGGCAGGCGCTGGATCAGTTGACCTTGCGGGCCGAGGCTGATCTGGCATTGGCCAGCGACCGATTGACGATCCAGCTGCAAAACTATCAAGAGCTGGCAGTGCTGATGTCGGATCATCCCCGTCTGCGACAGTTGCAGACGGACGAAGCACAGGCCGTCGGCTACGCGGTGCTGCGCGAGGTGGCCGACAAGACCGGCGCCTTGGATATCATGTTTGCCGATACGTTGGGGCGGGTTGTGATCTCTGCCGAGGACAGTGCCGGTCAGAACGTGGCAGGTACGGCCTATTTTCGGCGGGCCATGCAAGGCGCGCTGGGCAGTGGGCATGGCGTCACCCCGGTCACCGATAAGCGGGCGTATTACTACGCCGCTCCAGCCTTTGGGCCCGGCGGCGACGTTTTGGGTGTGTTGATCGTGGCCGTTGATGTTGAAGGGGTCGAGGGCACGTGGCGCGGCAACAACCCGGCCGTCCTGTTCACCGATGCGTCGGGCCGGGTGTTTTTGTCGAACCGGTCAGAGCTTCTGTTCTGGTCGCGCCGCGAAGATGCGCCGGGTCTGTTGCCCCCTGTTGGCGATCCACGCCCGTTTTCGGCCCGCATGGTGGGGCCACACGAAATCTGGCACCTCGGCTGGGGCCCGTATCTGCCATCCGAGGCGCTGCATCTGGAACGGCCCTTGCCGGTTATTGACATGGTGGGCGAGGTGTTGGTCGATGTCGCGCCGGCCCGGCGTCTGGCCGGGCGGCAAGCGGCTGCCATTGCGGCGTTGTTTCTTGCGTTCGGGGCCATGTTGGTCGTGGCCACCGAGCGGCGTCGCACTCTGGCGCAGGCCAATGCGCGGTTGGAAGGCCGCGTCGCTGCCCGCACTAGGGCCCTGTCCGAAGCCAATGCGAGGCTGCGAGAAGAGGTGGCCGAGCGGCTTGAGGCAGAGGCCTTGTTGAAACGGGCGCAAGCCGATCTGGTTCAGGCCGGAAAACTCAGCGCCCTTGGCCAGATGAGTGCCGGGATCAGTCACGAATTGAACCAGCCCCTGATGGCCATTCGCCAATTCGCTGAGAATGGCGCCGCTTTTCTGGCACGCGGTCGAACGGACAACGCGACAGAGAACCTGTCAAGAATTGCCGATATGGCGACGCGTATGGCGCGCATCATCAAGAACTTGCGCGCCTTTGCACGGAACGAAAGCGAACCCATGGGTAAGGTCGATCTTGTGCAGGTCATCCATTCTGCCACTGAACTCACCGCCGCGCGGCTCCGGGCGGACCACGTGGACCTGGATTGGGACGCGGCCCGGTATCCGGACCCGATCCATGCGTGGGGAGGAGAGGTGCGCTTGGCGCAGGTTTTCGTGAACCTGATCAACAACGCTGCCGACGCAATGCTGGATCAGGACCACCGTGCGATCCGGATCACGATTGATGCTGGCCCCAAGTTGGCCGTGCATGTACAGGACGTCGGCCCTGGTATTGAAGAGCCCGAAAAAATGTTCGACCCGTTTTATACGACCAAGGCCGTCGGCAGCGCCGAAGGGCTGGGGCTGGGACTGTCGATCTCTTATGGACTGGTCCAAAGCTTTGGTGGGAACATCCGCGGCACCAATACCGCGGATGGCGCTGTGTTCACGGTCGAGCTTGAGTATCACACAGTGGAGAAAGCGGCGTGACAGGGCGTGTGCTGGTGGTGGATGACGATGTGGCTGTGCGCGAAGCGCTGGCGCAAACGTTGGATCTTGCCGATCTGGACGCCACACTGGCCGGTTCCTTTGTCGCCGCCAAGGATCTGATAACGCCCGGGTTTGATGGCGTCATCCTGTCGGATATGCGGATGCCCGGGCGCGACGGGTTTTACCTGCTGGACTACACGCGCGGCATTGACCCGGATCTGCCTGTCATTCTTCTGACCGGTGAGGGTGACATTCCCATGGCGGTCAAGGCGATGGGGCAAGGGGCGTTCGCCTTTCTGGAAAAACCATGTGCGCCCGCGGATCTGCTGGATGCGGTACATCGTGCCTTGGAAACACGCGCGCATACTTTGCAAACCCGGGCGTTGCAGCGCCAGCTGGAAAGCGGTGATCCGGCGGCCCGGATGCTTTTTGGCACCTCTGCTCCGGCCCAGACCTTGCGCGATCGCGTTCGCACGGTCGCGCCCTCGATGGCCGAAGTTCTGGTCACCGGCCCGCCGGGGAGCGGCGTGTCCAAGGTTGCGGAAGTGATTCATCTGATGTCGCCGGTCAGTCGGGCCGCCTTTGTCAAACGCCCGGCCTCTGGCATGACGGCCGCAATGTTCCGGGACTTGTGCAACGATGCCGCAGGCGGATCGATCTATCTGGACGATATCGGCGCCATGCCTGAAACCACGCAATATGCCATGCTGGAAAAAATCGAGGCGGGCGCGGGGGTTCGGGTCATCGCGGGGGCCACGGCCGATATTGGAGCCTTAACGGCGGCCGGTGCGTTCAATGCCGATTTGTTTTACCGGCTGGACGTGATGCGCGTGCGCATTCCGGCCATCTCGGAACGGCCTGAGGACATCCCCGATCTTTTCCGACACTACGTGGCCCAAGCCGCCGAGCAGGCAGGTTTGGATGCCCCGGAAATCACACCTGACCATTTGGCAGCATTGATGACGCAGGACTGGCCGGGCAATGCAAGGTCGGTGATGTCTGCGGCGATGCGGTTTGTACTGGGCATGCCTGAAGAGGTCGCAGAGGCGGCCGAGCTTGGTTTGGCGGAACAGATGGCGCGGGTCGAACGGTCTTTGTTGGTGGCCGCTCTGGGGCGCCAGAATGGGCGCGCGTCCGACGCGGCCAAAGCGCTCAAACTGCCGCGCAAGACATTTTACGACAAGCTCGCACGTTATGGGATTCGGCCCGAGGATTTCCGACGCTAACACTGTGCGATTTTCCGCACAGGGTCGTGTCCAGATGTGCGGGAATTCGCACACGGAGACCGGGCGCCACTGATCTGAGCAAAAATTCACCCAATTAAAATATTGATAAAATTTAATAAATTATCATTTGACGACCCGGGTACACATTTTCTTGAGCCGCAGGCACGCTTCCGCTTGAGTACAGTCAGCGCGCCTTGTTTGGCGCTGCTTGGGGAAATCACCCAAATCAGAAACACGATCGGGAGGAGAAACCGATGAAATTTTTGACCGCTGCCGCAACGGCACTGGCACTGTCTGCCACGGCCGCCTTTGCCGCGTGCGATGATGGCGAAATCGTCGTCAAATTCGCGCACGTCACCAACACCGACAAA
>CAWUIW010000299.1:0-3955 GCA_963922515.1 uncultured Rhodobacterales bacterium
CATCATGTCTGAAAACACCTGCATGTGGATCGGGTCGCTGTCCAGCATCGTGCCATCCAGATCAAACAGCAACGCTGCCGGCCGCATTGTCAGAGCGCCGCGGGCTTGGTCGAGGCCCCGCCATTCTCGATCGCCCAATTGGCATTCGTCTTGATGCCACCCAACGGAAAGAAATGCACATTGGTGACGTTAAAATCGGGATGGGCGGCCTTGTGCGCCGCCAGCTGCGCAACAACGTCCGTCGGCTCGTAGGGCAACAACAGCTTCGAGACGTCCATCGCGCGCTTCTGCAGCACCTTCAGCGATGGACCTACGCCGCACGCGATGGCAAACTTGATCAGCGTTTGCAGCTTGGCCGGTCCGGCGATCCCGATATGGATCGGAATGTCGATGCCCGCATTTTTGAGGCTGTCTGCCCAGGCGATGATTGGAACGGCATCAAACGCGAATTGCGTGGCCAACGCCATGTCGGCATCGGTTCTTTCAGAAAACTTCTGTTTCCAAACAAGTGCTTCGTCGACATTCTTCGTGCTCCCGTCCGGATCGATATCCTTGTTGCCTTCCGGGTGTCCGGCGACATGCAGCCGTTTGAACCCGGCCTTGTCGAACACCCCGGTTTCCATTAGCTGCATCGAACTTTCGAATTCACCATGAGGATTAGTGACGCCGCCAGCCAGCAACAGCGCCTGATCAACGCCCGCCTCGCCTTGGTACATGGCGATCCAGTTTTCCAAGGTTTGCGTATCTTTGATGATCCGCGCCGGGAAGTGCGGCATGACCGGGTAGCCGTCGTTGGCCAGCCGTTTGGCGGTGGCTACCATGTCATCGATCGGAGTGCCTTCGATATGCGCGATGTACACGCGGGTGCCCTTTGGCAGCAGCACGCGGAAATCGTCAATTTTCGCAGCCGTCCGCGGCATCACCTCGATCGAGTACCCCTGCAAAAATGCTTCGACGGCACTGTTGACCGGTTGCTCTGACGCGGTGTCGCGTTTTTTGAAGTTCAGCAATGCCATTGCGGCCTCCCATAAGCCGGCGGGTTTCACGCCCAACCATCATTGTCGATCAGCGCCTTGATCCGGGCCTGATCATATTCCGTTTCCAGCCGGGTTGCCTCGGCTTCGGCCACGTCCGCGGGATCGCCCTCGACGACGTAGGGGGCGGCCTTGCGCCATTCGGCAAGATACGCGTCCGTATCCTTGGCATTGACCTTCATCGCGGCCCGGTCGATGGCCTGTTCAAACCGCTCTTCCAGTTGCCGTTTGGCGCCACGACGCCCCTTGCCAACAATCACCTGGGCCGGGATATCGCGCCAAAAAACAATGGTCACATCAGGCATCTTTGATTCCTTTACCGCATTTGCCCTATCTAGGGGCTGCATCCGCCCAAACCGCGCCGGTTTTCGACCGATACCGGATCGTCCGCGACGTTCTGTTATCTCGCCCCAAGACGATTTAATGGCTTTCTTGTCAAATCGTTTGGTTGGATACTTGCGTCAAGCGCGACGATCACGGTATCGCGCAGCGAGTCAGAGCATGTCGTCAAAAGCCAAACGCGTTCCATCCGACCGGGTGATCATTTCCATCGATTTTCCCATCAAGATGGCCTACGCCGCTGTGCCAAAAGCTGCGTGCACGACTGTGAAGCACATCTTTTTGCAGCTTGACGATACCCCGCCGCCCAGTGCGGGGCCAAGCGATCCTTCGGACCCGAAGTTCGACATTCACCTGATGTACAACACGCGCCGGTTCAAGCGCAGGAACTGGACCGGGACTCAAGACCATTTCCGGTTCACGGTTTTGCGCGATCCGCTGGCGCGCTTGTTGTCGGTTTATACAAATCGCGTGATCCAGAAACGGATCCTGTATGAGGCCAGGAAGCTACGAAATCGCCGCCCGGATCTGCCGCTGGATCCCGATCCGGATTTCTTTTTCCAGAACCTGCAGACCTATATCGACCATTCCTCTGATGTGAAGCATCACGCCTTGCCTTGCCGTTTGTTCACGGGCCCCGATCTTGGCTTTTACTCCAAGGTCTATCGTATCGAAGAAACAGACCAACTGCAGGCCGATATCGAAGCGATGAGTGGCCGAACACTCACGGTGCGGCGCCACAATTCCAGCCCGTCCAAACTTTCGCTTGATGCGCTGCAACCGGCAACGCGCGCCGCAATCCACCGGCAACTTGCTCCACAATATCAGGATGTCGCCGGGTATTATGACAATCCTTTCGCATGACGTCGGCTGACGGCGCTTGCGCTGTGTTCAAATTGCTCCTAGCTTGACATTAACTTGATATCGGAGGGCGTAACACATGGCGCCCAAGCGTCCCAAAGGTGCGGGCGCTTTCCCGAAACCGGTCGAGAGCCCTGCGCCGAACCCGCCGGACCCACACGAGCTGTATGCCGCGCTGGATCTGGGCACAAACAGTTGCCGGATGCTCATTGCCCAGCCCAAGGGCAGTGGGTTTCACGTAGTGGATAGTTTTTCCAAGTCTGTGCAGCTTGGCGCCGGTTTGGAAAAAACTGGCAGATTGTCGCGTTCTTCTATGTCGCGCACGGTTCAGGCGTTGCGAATTTGCCAACAAAAGTTGAAAAAGAACAAGGTTGAGCGCATGCGCCTTGTCGCGACAGAGGCGTGTCGGAGGGCCAAGAATGCGGGTGATTTCATCAATCAGGTACGCCGCGAGACCGGTCTGAACCTAGAAATCATCAAGCCGGAAGAAGAGGCCCGCCTTGCCGTGGTGTCCTGCGCGCCGTTGGTCAGCACCAAAACGGAACAGTTGTTGGTTGTCGATATCGGCGGCGGGTCGACCGAGCTGGTCTGGATCGATATCTCGTCGATTCCCGCGCGGGATCGCCCGCGCGCGATCATGCGTCTGCATGCGGGGTTTCATCCGCCCGAAAGCCCATTTCCAGCCGCCAAGGTGGTGGATTGGATCAGCGTGCCTCTGGGTGTTGCGACTTTGCGGGATCAGTTCAGCGATGTCGAAGACGATGCCGCCCGCTTTGCACTGATGAGCTGGTTCTTCGAAGAAAACCTGTCGGAATTCGCGCCCTACAAGGATGTCCAAGCACGCGAAGGGTTCCAGATCGTGGGCACGTCCGGCACCGTGACCACGGTGGCGGCCAGCCATCTTGGGCTGAAACGATATGACCGCACCAAAGTGGACGGTTTGCGGATGACCTCGGACCAGATTGACAAGGTTATTCGGTCGTACCTCGATTTGGGGCCAAAGGGCCGCCGACATGATCCGCGGATCGGAGAGGATCGGCATGCCTTGATCATGTCGGGCAGCGCCATTTTGCAGGCCCTGTTGCGATGCTGGCCCACAGACCGGTTATCGGTGGCGGACCGGGGCCTGAGAGAGGGGCTGCTGTATGCGCAGATGAGTGCGGACAGCGTGTTGGAGGATGGGCCCTTCTAGCGACCCGGTGCACTTGACGTCATGCAAGAACTGGCGTTTACCCCTCGATCCATCCAAGAGGCATCGCAATGGCCAAAAACACATCCGGGCGGGGTCAAAGGGACCTAAAGGTCAAGGTGAAGTCTGCCCGAGGCCGCAAGCTCAGCTCTACACGTTGGCTGCAACGCCAGTTGAATGACCCTTATGTCAAACGTGCCAAGGCCGATGGGTATCGCGGGCGGGCGGCGTTCAAGATCCTGGAGCTCGATGACAAGTACCGGTTCCTTGTGCCCGGCGCACGCGTGGTTGATCTGGGCTGTGCCCCCGGAGGTTGGTGCCAGGTCGCTGTCAAACGGGTGAATGCGCTTGGAGAAAAATCTGGCAAGTCGGTTGGGCGGGTTCTGGGGATAGACCTGCAAGAGATCGAACCCATCGCCGGTGTCGAACTGCACCAGCTGGATTTCATGGAAGACAATGCCGATGTGCAGGTCAAAGATTGGCTTGGCGGGCCTGCCGATGTGGTCATGTCGGATATGGCCGCTGCCTCGTC
>CAWUIW010000300.1:0-3951 GCA_963922515.1 uncultured Rhodobacterales bacterium
CCGTCTTGGGGACGCCACCGCAATAGGACAGAAAGCTGATGTGATTGGTGACGGAAAATGCGTCCGAGGCACGATATTGATGAACCAGATCGTGGGCCATCAGATGATCTATGCCCGGGTCCAACCCAACCTCGTTTATCAGGATGGCTCCGGCGGCTTTCGCCTTTGTGTCCAAAGCTCGCATTTGGGGGGCGATGTAGGACGAGCTGACAAAGTGACCATTGTTCTCGATGGCCAGTTCTGCCAGCGGGACATGCCAGTCGCCGGGCAGCATCGAAACGATCACATCGCCTGGTCGCATAGCGCCTGAAAGGGTTTCCATGTCAAACACCCGAATGTCTTGTGTCAGGTCACCAACCGCTTCTTCCGCTTTGGCGACCGTCCGGTTCCAAACCGTCACCTCGGTTCCGTTCTGCAAAAGCCGCCGGAGACCGGGTATGGCCGAAAGTCCTGTACCGCACCAATGCACCGTCATGTCAGATCCTTTCGATATGCGTATCAAACGTGTTCTTCGCGCGACCCCATACACCTGCGCCGATGTCTGCCAGTGTCAGCAAGGACGGCAACAACTGCGCTGCATAATCTTCAGAGCTTTCAACGGGCAACATAGAAGGCAAATTGTCTATCGCAGTCACATCAAGGGGCGGTGCATCGTGGACGCGCAGCGCCGGTTCGTCCCAAGTGGTGACGCGGTCATAGACCCTGATCGGGGAGAAGTCGCTTGTCGGATCGCAAGCTATATCACCGATAACAGACAACCTGCGCGGCGCGGTTTTGGCACCAGCCGGCACAAAAACTGGCGTACCGGGGCGAGCGAGGATGCAATTCAAGAACAGATCATGCGCCAAAACTTCTGGAAACGGGCCGCCATGTGCGGTTTCTGCCATGTCCCAGCGCGTGACAGGAACACCCATAGCCGTGCAAAAATCGCTTGCACCGGAGCCGACGCGCCCCAGCGCACCGATCACCAAAGCCACCGGACGGTGGGTTCCGGTCGACAGAAGATCAGTCTGCAAGTCGGCCAGCAAATGTGTGGAGCTTTCGTAAGCGCCAATCGGGCCACAAATGCCGCCCTTCTGCTGCGCTGCCCAGCACTTCAAAGCCACGGCAGCGCCCGCATATCCGGCCCAATATCCGAAAGCGGCAACGCGGGCACCCTGCGGATCAACCAGATACTCCAAATCATAAAGTGTGCCACCGCCGGCCTTGAACCGGTGCAACAGGTCTATTCCCGCCGGTTGTCCCTTGAACGCATGACCGAACATGATGTGTTTGTGGATAAGCGGCGTGCCATCCTCTGGCAGTTCTTTGAGGCCGAAAATCACGGCGTCCGTCGGCGCTGCTGGCCAGCTGTTCTCCGGCGCAATCTCACACCCAACCGCCTGGTATCCGTCAATCGGAATGCAGCGCGATGTGGCGGCTTCCACGGTGACCTTCAACCCGGCTGCGATCAGGGCCGCAGCGCCGCTGGGTGTCAGGCCAACCCGGTCTTCGTTGTCGCGCTGTTCGGCCCGGACCCAAAGATGTGTCATGCGTCTTCCTTACGTGTCACGAAAAAGTCCGTCGGCCTTTGCTTGCTGAACAGAGGGACGGGCCCACATCGTTTCCAGAAACTGGGCAACTTTTGGGAATTTGGCAACCTCTACCCCGTCACCTTCCAACCAAGCACACAGCACAAACAAATGCGCGTCCGCCAAGGACACGTGATCCCCCAAAACAAAGGGACCTTTGAGCGCATGGGTTTCAATGAAACCCGCACTTTCCGTCATCGTACGCGGCACATTTTCGCGCATGTCGTCAAAGCTGCTTTGTTCACTTGCCCAGCGCGGTCCACGCATGAGGTGGGCATGGTTCACGTGCATCGTGCTTGCGCAGTAAGACATCACGCTGCGCATTTGCGCTGCGGTGTATGGATCGCTGGGCACCAAACCGGCGTCTGGGGCTATGGCGGCCACATACTCGAGAATGGCAATTGTTTCCGTGATGATACCGTGATCGGTTACCAGCGCAGGAACACGGCCTTTGGGATTGATCGCAAGGAAATCTTCTGACCGCTGTTCTGCGGCTCCAAAGTTCAGTGGCACAGGTGTGTAAACAAGGCCGGCTTCGTTCAACGCAATGGCGCTGGCGACAGCAATGGTGCCCTTGGCAAAATAAAGCTTCATGGAAGGAACCCCGTATCAAAGATGGGTTTGTGCGTAGTGTCGATCAGGATGGCTCAAATGTGGCACCGCGTTGAATAGGACGGGCGACAGTCGGCCGCCGATCGGGAAAAGGCGATGCATGGAGCTGTTCATGATCGCCAATGTCATCTGCGCCATGGCCGTTGTGTCGAGCTGCAGGGCTTGCCGCATCGCCATGGCAATCACCCCTCCGGACGTGGACACCAACGCGGGGCCCTGTCCGGCTGCGATGTCAACCAAGGCGCCGCGTACCCTGTTTTCAAAATCTGCGAAGGTTTCGGGCGGATTTTCGATCTGCCCTGCTTGCCACTTCGCGTAGACCATCGGCAGATGGGCGGTGAACCCTTCGCGTTCGGTCGGAATTGGAATGCCTTCCTGCTCTTCGAGGCGCATGGCCAACTCGAAATACTCCATTTCGTTCAACCGTGCGTCCTGAATCGCGCCGTTGCCGAACCCCATGCCCTGCGCGGTCTGGATGTGGCGATTGAGCGTGCCGCAGTAGACCCGGGGATGATAGTCGTTGCTGTCGCGCAAATGTGCGCCCAGCCAAGATGCTTGTTGATGCCCCAACTCGCTGAGCCGGTCATAGCTTTCCTCGTCTCGGGCTCCGGAATTGGCCTGACCGTGGCGAACAAGCGTGATGTGGGACATTTGCGATAGCCTTCAACTGGTGATCCGCATGTCTTAGGGCCCGGCACCGCCAGAGACCAGCGGAACAGGCGAAAATTCCACGCTTGCTGCCGCGTGTTCGGCATCGGAAACACGGTGTGGCGCAAATTTCGTCCTGCGTGTCGGGATTGAGAGTCTGCGTGCACGGCAGCTGTGGTCTATGATGTTTTACAGACCGGGCCACAGGTCTGTGCAGCGGGAGCATCATCATGGCAGACACAATTCGGTTCACATTGGATGGGCAAGAGGTCGATGCGGACAAGGGCCTGACCATCTGGGAGGTTGCCAATGGCCGTGGTCTTGTGATCCCGCATCTGTGCCACAAACCCGCGCCCGGCTACCGCCCTGACGGCAACTGCCGCGCCTGCATGGTCGAGATCGAGGGCGAGCGGACGCTCGCAGCCTCGTGCATCCGTGAACCGGTAGAGGGCATGGTGGTGACCACCAGTTCCGCCCGCGCCACCGGGGCGCGCAAAATGGTGATGGAAATGCTGTTGGCCGATCAGCCCGAGCGGGAGGCAGCACATGACAAATCTTCACACCTGTGGGACATGGCAGAACTGAATGGCGTTTCGGACAGCCGTTTGCCCACACTGGAAGCAGAGCGCATCCCGCTTCTGGACAATAGCCATGTCGCGATGAGCGTGAACTTGGATGCGTGCATTCAATGCGGTCTGTGCGTGCGCGCTTGCCGGGAAGTGCAGGTGAACGATGTGATCGGCATGGCGGGTCGCGGCCATGATGCCTATCCAACGTTTGACTTTGCCGATCCAATGGGTGCGTCGACTTGCGTGGCCTGCGGCGAGTGCGTGCAGGCATGCCCAACAGGCGCGTTGATGCCCGCCACCGTCGTAGACGACCAGCAGGTCGGCGACAGCGCTGATTATGACCGCGAAGTTGAAAGCGTGTGCCCCTTCTGCGGAGTGGGCTGCCAGGTTTCGCTGAAGGTCAAAGACAACAAGGTGAAGTTTGTCGAGGGCATCAATGGCCCTGCAAATGAAGGTCGTTTATGCGGCAAGGGCCGGTTCGGCTTTGATTATATTCACCACGATCACCGGTTGACCAAGCCACTAATCCGTCGTTCGGACGCTCCGGCCAA
>CAWUIW010000301.1:0-3946 GCA_963922515.1 uncultured Rhodobacterales bacterium
TTGCGCAGGGTGGTCTATCCGTTCGACGGACAAGAACACCATGAAAGGTTCCTTATTGGACGATGACACTTCGATCCTTTGCCCCAAACCTCCTCTGAACCGACCGGCACCACCGCTGTCGCAGCGCAATTCCCGCCGCCAGATCGTAACGGGTGCGGCGGCCTCGGTCATTTCGACCTGACTGCCATAGACGCCGGACGGGTAGGCCGTCGCCGACAGACCATCCAGTGTCGGCCGGGCCCCTGTGCCGCCGTTATGGACGAGCTCGATCGCGAACTCTGTGCCACCTGACAAAGCCGCATCTGCCACGTGGCGCAATGGTAGGTCGTACATAGAAGACGCGCCTTCAGCCGGCACTTGGTCGGGCAGAGCCTGATGCAGACAGCCGAATACAAGATCCGGCGTCATTTGTCCCAGAGTATGGCGCATGGCCACCGGGGCCGGTCGCTGCGCGTTCAGGATGCAATCTGTGGGCCCTGTCACTATGAAAGGCTCTAGCGATCCGGCATTGTTGGGGATGTCGGAGCCCACGATGCAGCGCATCGCAAAAACGGCGTAGGCGGTCGCATAATTCAATGGCACGTTGATGCCCTTGTGGGACAGGCCGGATGTGCCTGCAAAATCGAGGTGCAGATGGTCATCGGCAACCGTCAGTGTCGCATGCAGGTCCACGGGTTGGTCGTAGCCGTCGACCGTCAACTTGTTCGTGTAGACGCCATTGGGCACCGCTGCGATGGCTTGAACCGTGCCGGTACGAGAGGTTGCGATGATGTAGTCCGACAATGCCGAAAGGCTAGCCAGCCCAAAACGGTCCATCATCTCGGTCAACCGCTTTGCGCCGGTTTCGCAGCACGCGATCAGGGCGTAGATATCCCCTTCGTTCGCGATCGGTTCGCGGGAATTGGCCTTAATGATTTCCAACAGTAGCGCATTGATTTTCCCGCCCTCCACAAGTTTGCACGGCGGGATCAAAAGCCCTTCGTCATAGATGTCGGACCCTTCCGGCCCCATGCCGCGCCCGCCAAGATCCACAAGATGCGATGTGCACGAGGTGAAGCCGACCACCGTGCTTAGGTGAAACACCGGCATCATCAACAGAAAGTCGTTGAGATGGCCCGAGGCCAACCAAGGGTCGTTCGTCATGTAAATGTCCCCGGGTCGCATATCTGCGACCGGAAACCGCGCGCGCAAGTGCTGGACCGCCTCGGCCATCGTATTGATGTGCCCCGGAGTCCCCGTCACAGCCTGTGCCAGCATCTGGCCATCCGCGTTGAATACGCCGGCCGAAATATCCCCGCACTCACGTACGATTGGTGAGAACGCAGCGCGCATCAGCGTTTGTCCCTGTTCCTGGACCAGTGCAAGCAACCGGTTCCACATCACTTGCAGGATGGCTTTCGAATGAGACGGGGTCATGGCAGTCTTCTTTCCAGGATAATGTTGTGCGCGGCGTCGACCGATGCGTTGAAATCAATCCCGACAAAAGTTGTCGTCTGATCTTCTACGATCAAAGCGGGTCCCGGAAAGGTGTGCCCAGGCACCAATTGGTTGCGCGACACAAGGGCCGCATCGATCATTTCACGCGTAACGTCGCAGAAAATCGGATGGGTTTCATGTGGCTCGAAAGCCGTCTGTTTCACGTCGGGCAGTGGGTCGACCGCCTGCGTTTCCTTTGTCGCCACGCGCAGAGACCAGTTCAAAACCTCGACAACCATGCCGGGCACCGGGCGCGCGAACTGGGCCGCGTATGCAGTTTGAAACCGGGTCTGTAAATCGTCCAGATCACGGGCCGCGAGCGGCCGATCCGGCAGCTCGATTTCAATTTCATGCCCTTGACCCTTGTAGCGCATAAAGGCGCTGCGCCGGACGACCAATGGCTCGTGTCGGGCACCTTGGCGCACCACTGTTTCTGCCGTTGTGCGCATATCGTCGAAAAGCGCGTTTACAGTGGTCAGGTCGCAGTTGGCCAAAAACTGGTGCATGCTGCGGACGATTTCAAAAGATACTGGAGCAAACAGAAACCCTAAGGCCGAGCCGACCCCCGGATTTGGCGGCACAAGAATGCGGGGCACACCGGCATTGCGCGCCACCCGACACGCATGCAGTGGACCGTTGCCACCAAAGGCGATCATGGTCCGACTCCCCAAATCTTTGCCACTTTCCACCGCATGCGCGCGGCCGGCACTGGCCATGCTTTCATCGACAATTCTGGCGATACCGTCGGCGGCCTCGACCGCGTTGATGTCAAGTGGGGCGCCGATGCGGCTTGCAATTGTATCCCGGGCCGAGATGTCGTCGATCTGGAACTGGCCTTCGGCGAAGCGTTCTGATCGGATGTAGCCCAAAGCAATATCGGCATCCGTGACGGTCGGGTCCTCGCCTCCGCGACCGAAGGCGACGGGTCCAGGCTCGGACCCTGCGCTTTGCGGGCCGACCGTCAGCCGTCCCAACCGATCCACCGCCGCGATCGATCCGCCGCCTGCCCCGATTTCGATCATTTCGATCACGGGGATGCGGACGGGCATACCAGACCCGCGGATGAAGCGTTCGGCTCGGCCAATTTCAAACGTGCGCGACGTCTGCGGCGTCGCCTCTTCGATCAGGCAGAGCTTGGCCGTCGTGCCGCCCATGTCAAAAGACAGGACGTTCTTCAGTCCGACGCTCTTGGCAATATGCGCGGCGAGGATCGCTCCACCGGCGGGGCCGGACTCCACCAGCCGAATGGGATACGCGGCGGCAGTCTGCAAAGTCGTCATTCCGCCACCGGCAGTCATCATGAGAATTTCGCAAACAAGCCCCGCGTCGGCAAAGGCGACCGCGAACCGGTTCAGGTAACCGGCCATCAACGGCTGGATATACGCGTTTGCAACCGTTGTGCACAGCCGGTCGAACTCGCGGGCTTCGGGGCTGACATCAGAGCTGATCGATACCACAAGGTCAGGACGCGCCGCGATCAACAGCTGCTTCAGCCGACGTTCATGTGCAGGATTGGCGTAGGCATGTAGGAAGCAAATGGCCACGGCATCTACCTTGGCCGCGTCCAACCCGGCAATCACATCGCCAATGCCTGCCTCATCGAGCGGGATCAGCACCTCTCCGGACGCGGACATCCGTTCACGGATGGTAAATGCACGCTCGCGCGGCACCAGGTAGTCCGGTTTTGTCAGGTTGATGTCATATTGGCTGTAACGGCGTTCATAGGCGATTTCGAGGATGTCGCGAAAGCCATCGGTGGTGAGTGTCGCCACACGTGCACCGCGCCTTTCCAGCATCGCGTTTGTGGCCAAGGTCGTGCCGTGCACGAACCCGGTCACGTTGCCGATTGCGACCCCGGCTGTGGCCAGAGCGCGCTGGACGCCCGCCAAGGCACCCAAGGCAGGGTTTTCGTGCGTTGTCAGCGTTTTGCTGGTGGCAAGAACGGCGCCGCTGCCATCTGTCAAAACGGTGTCGGTGAAGGTGCCACCCACGTCAGTGGCCAACCGAAGATCGGACATGAACTTTCTCAGGTTTGGAACGGGAAACGGATAGAGCGGGCGCTGACCGTTACCTTGGGACCAGATCGCATCCTGTTTCGCGACGCAGGAACGCGGCGGGCGAAGTTGAGATGGAAAGTAAAAATGTCACCAAAACCATGCCATCATGCTGAAAGCACAAATTGCTTCAGGTCAAGAAATTCTGGCGTCGGGTCGGTGTGAGGGCAGGGGTTAGGTCAGCGCAGATTGAAAACTCATGTCCAATCCAGCATAGCTTGGCCCGAATGCCCGCAAACCTTTCGGGGTCAAAAAGATATCTGGTGCGGGCAAAACCAATACGGCCACGTTCTGGGCCGTGTACGGGTTTGGATTGGTGACAACCGCGCCTGTGTCTGTATCAAGGACCGAGATGATCTCGGGAACGGTCGCGAATGGCACGCCGTCCAACCATGCGGCCATGTTTTCGTTCTTGA
>CAWUIW010000302.1:0-3928 GCA_963922515.1 uncultured Rhodobacterales bacterium
ATCAGCGCTTTGAGGTCTTCCAATGTACACCCTTGGACCAGGTCTTCTGCAAGCGAGGACGCGCCGCCGGACACCAATAGCAAAAGCTGGCCGTCGGGCGGCATCTGTTGGACGCGCTGCCGCAAGGCGCGACCCGCCTGCAAGCTGCGCGCATCCGGCATGGGGTGTGCCGCTTCGATCAGGTCAATCGTGTCCGGCAAACCTTGGCCATGCCCGTCCTTGGTCACCACAAGTGTCGGTACACCCGGGAAATGGGCGCAGGCGGCCTCTGCCATGGCGGGGGCTGCCTTGCCAACGGCCAGGATCATGTTCGGTTTTGATATTGGCTTGTCTTGCAGTGCCCGATCGACCGCGCTGTATCCTCCGACCGCTGCCACGCCGGCGTGCCAAAGGTGTTGAGCGATGTCTTGCGGGGTGTCGGTCATTCGGTGTCCATCCAGATTGTAACGGGGCCATCATTGGTCAGGCTGACTTGCATATCAGCGCCGAACCGGCCCATGGCGACCGGGATGCCGGCCGCACCGATCTGGGCGGCAAAATACTGGTATAGCCGATCTCCGTCTTGCGGCGCCGCCGCCGCTGAAAAGCCGGGGCGGTTGCCGCGCGATGTATCGGCGGCCAACGTGAATTGACTGACCACCAGCGCAGAACCGGCCACATCCAGAAGCGACTTGTTCATCTTGCCTGCCTCATCCTGGAAGATCCGAAGCTTGACCAACTTGGCCGCCAACCGATCAGCCTGCTGTTCGGTGTCTCCCTGCATGGCGCAAACAAGGACCAGAACACCAGCGCCGATCTCGCCGATCACCTCGCCTTCGACCGACACGCGTGCATCTGACACGCGTTGGATCAGTGCCCGCATGACGTCATCCTCGCAGGTCCAGAATATCCGAGACATCGGCGCGTTCGGTTCGAAACCCGTTCGCGGCATGCGACGGGTCAGGATACCCGAATGAAATGGCGCACAGAACAAGCCGATCGTCATCAATTTCAAAGTGTTTGCGGACGAACGGACTATAGGCAGCGACAGCGGCTTGCGCGATGCTGGCAATGCCCAAACTCTGCGCCGCCAACATGAAGGCGGTCAGAAACCCGCCGCAATCCATTGCGCCGTAGGGCCCAAGTTCTGCCGGGCTAGTCAGGATCGCGACATGCGGCGCATCGAACAAGTCGTAGTTTCGCATCATTTGCCGAGCCGACCCGACACGGTCGCCTTTTTCGACGCCAACGCTTTCATACAGTTGCCAACCACATGTGCGGCGGCGGTCCTTGTAAATGCCGGAATACCCGGCCGGAAAGGCCAAGTCCGGAGACGGGGCACCCTTGGCCACTTCGTTTTGCAGCGCTGTGCGAAACCGGTCGGTTTCTGCCCCGCGCGTCACCACGAGCTGCCATGGTTGTGCATTGCACCACGAAGGCGCCCGTCGCGCCGCATCGATGATGCGCGCCATTTGGTCCTCGGTCACAGGCTCGGATCGGAAAGCGCGGCAGGAATACCGGTCGTGCAGCACTTGGGACAGGGCGTCGTAAGACACATGAACCTCTTTGTTTTCGCGCGGAGCATGGCCCCGCCCTGTCGGTGGTGCAAGGGTAGAAACGCAGTTTTTTGAGCAAGATCAAAGCGACGGCAGCGCGACTCGTGCACGATTTGGACGATCAACCTAGGAGAGGAGAGGCACATGGTTGAAAAGTCTGAACAGCTTGGTCTTTGGCCCGCACTGTACGATCCGTTCCGACAGTTCGGTGCCCGGTTGGCTGATTGGTTGAACCCTGCGACCGAAGCCTCGGCAGGTACCGAAGCCTACAAGGTCAGTATGGAACTGCCCGGGGTTTCGGAAGAGGATGTCGAGTTGACGGTGGAGGCGGGCGTGCTGACGGTCCGCGGCGAAAAGAAAACAGAAACCGAAAAATCGGGCGATACCTGGTTTTTCAGCGAGCGCCAGTATGGTGCGTTCCGCCGATCGTTCCGCTTGCCGCAAGACGCCGATGGCACCAAGGCAAGTGCGGCGATGAAAGACGGGGTCCTGACGGTCACCGTCCCCAAGCTGGCGCCGAAACCCGAAAACGGTGGCCAGAAGATAAAGGTGACGCGCGCCTAGCGGAGTTTTCGTGAACCGACCGATCAAACGCGATGAATGTCTGGTCCCGGCAGGAGGGGCGGGATCAGGCCCAGGCGGCGGGGTTACTGGCTTTGGGCCATGAAATAGCCAATCCCCGCCGCGACGGCCAAGCCAAGGACCACAGCGATCGCAATCTTGACTGCTGACCAAGGCCGTTCGCCTTGCACCCGGCCCGTACGTCCGTTCACGACAAAACGATAGGTCTCGCCCCTATATTTGTACGCGGCCAGCCAAACCGGTAGCAGGACATGCTTGAACGTGACCGATGACACATCGGTGTTGATGGCGTGGACGCGTTGCTGATCCCCGCCAATGTCAAAGCGCACATCGCGTTCGATGCGCCGTGCCATGAGGGCGCGGGCTTCCTGATAGCCGTCGGCCAGTTGCACCTGATATCCTTCCGCTCGAAAGCCGGCCAGGTAGTGCGGCTGATAAGGTTCCAAATCGGCAAGATCCCACGGCTCTAAAGCGTCGGTGTAGGATTTGGGCAAGCTCTTCGACGCGAGGACCAGGACATCGTCGAAAAATCGAGCGACGCGTCCGCTTTTCGGCGTCCAGCGTACCTTGGGCACTTGGCGCGTCTGCTGTTTGCCATCTACCATGACTGTTTGCGTGACGTAGTAAACCGTGCCGCGCTCGCCGCGGTAACTGGATTTAGTATCCGCATCGAACGTCCAGTACGGCACATAAATGCCCTGCATCTTGCGCCCTTTGCGCGCATATTCTTGCAAACCGTTCGGCGCAAACCACAACCGGCCCAGCCAGACGTTCATTGCGTCGGCTGCGGATTTCTCGTCGATCGAGAAAGGCAAAACACCTTTGGGTTTGATGTGCCGATGAGTGCCCGTATCGGTGACGACGGGTGTGGCGCAAAACGGGCATTCGGCGGCATGCGTGTTTGGGTCGAACTCGACCTGGGCGGCGCAGTTTGGGCAGGTCAGAACCCGAGTTTCCTCGATTTCGACCTCTGGCAATCGATCTGCCATGGCTGCGTCAAAATCCAGTTCTCGCAAGGCGGCGCCTTGCCAGGGACCCGTGCTGATCTTGGCCGTGTGCCCGCAGTGATCGCAGGTCAAACTGCCGGACTGAGGTTCAAACCTATAATCTGCGCCGCAGTGTTCGCAGGGGAAACGGTGTTCTGCCTGCACCGGAGGCCTCTCGTTTTGCGGCGGGGCAGGCGGCGGCGCAGACATTACTTGCTTCCCGGAACGATCATGCGCGACAATGCATTCTTTCCCATAGCCTGATGCACGATCGCCATTGTGGCGTGCGCAAATGCAACGATCAAAAGTGTATTCGCCACGGTTTCGTGCACATCTGCCGCTGCCTTCACACCTCCGTACCAGGCTGCGGCACCCAAGGCGGGTGTCGCAATCATCAAGACATAGATCAAGATATGTCCCCATTTGGCCGCTGCAGCCATGATCGGCGTGCTGTCCGGCAAAGGCCCCGGCGCGCCTTGAAACAAACGTACGATGACCCGGACCAGGATCAGGGCAAAGGCCGCGCCGCCCAGCAACGTATGGGGTTTGCTGGGATCGAAACTGAAATCGCCATTGACCATGCGCGCGCGCAACGCTTCTTGCATGCCGTCGCCGCTGGACCACGCGGCAAAAATCAAAATTGCGATCATCCAGTGCAAAGCAATTTGAAGACCAGAGTATCCAGCTTTCTCAGCCATACGGGGGTATCCTTAGATTCCGGGCGGAGGCGGCGGGGGCAGGATGGTGAAAAGTTGCGCCAATTCCTGAACGTCCTCAGCCGGCAACCAGCCGTCTTGGCCCGCTGTCCAGACATAAGTGGTGCGC
>CAWUIW010000303.1:0-3883 GCA_963922515.1 uncultured Rhodobacterales bacterium
CGCCACAAGGATGCGCAAAGTTGCACAGCCAAGCCTTCACAACGGCTTACGATGTTGCAGTCACCGCGAAAAGACCAGCAATTTATGCCCCACGGCTTTGTGAAGCGCCGCAAGTCATCTAGACTTGAGCCGCGAAATGCCACAAAAGGCGGATGCCGTTAACGCTAACGGCGTTGGGGACAAAAGGGCCGGACCAGAATTGGGGCATGGCCATTGCGGAGGTTGCGTATGGTATCCAAGGTCATTCCCGTAGACAGTTTCGACCTCGTCATTTTTGGCGGTACCGGCGATCTGGCACGCCGCAAAATCCTGCCGGGATTGTTTCGGCGTTTCTGCGCGGGTCAAATGCCGCCAGGGGCGCATATCATTGCCGCGGCCCGTTCGGATCACGATCAGGCCGGATATGCAGCCTTTGCAGAAGCGGCCATTCGAGAGTTCGTTTCGGACGCATCCTGTGAAGAGGGCACGCTGAAGGGCTTTTTGGCGTGTTTGGATTATGTTCAGATCGATGCGCGCGGCACCGATGGTTGGGCAGAACTGGCGGCAAAGCTGCGGCAAGATGTTGTGCGCGCTTTTTACTTTTCCGTGGCACCCAGTCTGTTTGGCGATCTGGCCGAGCGGATTGAAGCCAACGGCATGAAGTCTGACCAGACGCGCATTGTTGTTGAAAAACCCTTTGGTCATGATCTGGGCTCGGCCAAGGCCTTGAACGGGTCCTTGGCTGCGCATTTCGACGAAAGCCAGATTTATCGTATCGACCATTACCTCGGCAAAGAAACCGTTCAAAACCTCATGGCGGTTCGGTTTGGCAACGTGCTGTTCGAACCCTTGTGGAACAATCAGTTTGTCGATCACATTCAAATCACGGTGGCGGAAACCGTGGGTGTTGGTGGACGCGGCGAATACTATGACAAGGCCGGGGCCATGCGGGACATGGTGCAGAACCACCTTATGCAGCTGTTGTGTCTGATCGCGATGGAGCCGCCGTCGAAGTTTGAGCCCGATGCGGTGCGTGACGAGAAACTGAAGGTGATCCGCGCACTCGACCCGGTCGAGCCGCATCACATCGTCCGGGGTCAATACGAAGCTGATGAAGACGCCCCCAGTTACCGTGAGGCTGCCGGCGACCCGCGCTCGCGCACGGAAAGCTACATTGCCCTGAAAACCTTTGTCCGAAATTGGCGTTGGGCGGACACGCCGTTTTATTTGCGCACAGGCAAACGGCTGGAGGCCCGGTCCTCTGAAATAATGGTGAAGTTCAAGCCGACGCCGCATTCGATTTTCGGTGAAGAGGCAGGGGAACATTCGAACCTGCTGTCAATCCGGTTGCAACCAAACGAAGGCATCACGTTGAAGGTTACGATCAAGGAGCCCGGACCAGGCGGTATGCGGTTGATCGATGTCCCGCTTGATATGACATTTGCGGATGCGTTGGGCTCGGAAGGTCAGCAGAATGTCGATGCCTACGAGCGTTTGATCATGGATGTGATCCGCGGCAATCAAACACTGTTCATGCGCGGCGACGAGGTCGAGGCCGCCTGGGCCTGGACAGACCCGATCATTCAAGGTTGGGAGGCGCGGAACGATGTGCCCAAACCCTACGAATCTGGCAGCAACGGGCCGGGCGACGCCGATTTTCTTTTGCATCGCGAAGGCCGTAAATGGCAAAGGATCAAGCCATGAAGTTCGTGGAATATGCAGACCGGGAGATGCTGGCGATTGATCTGGCCAATGTGTTGGCCGGCGCACTGGAAACATGTCTGCTGCATCATGATCATGCATCTTTCGCAGTGCCGGGCGGTACGACCCCGGGACCGATCTTTGATGCGCTTTGCGCGGCAGACCTCGATTGGGCGCGCGTTCGCGTGATGCCGACGGATGAACGCGTTGTCGATGCAGACAGCCCGCGATCCAACGCGCGACTGATCCGGGAAAGGCTGCTGACGTCTCGCGCGTCTGCGGCGCAACTGGTGACCCTTCATGTCTCCAAGGCCGCGCCGGACGCTGACGTGTCCGATCTTGCGGAACGACTCAAACCCGAAATGCCCCTGTCGTTGCTGCTGTTGGGCATGGGGGATGACATGCATTGTGCGTCGCTGTTCCCCGGTGCCCCCGACTTGCTGGCGGCGCTGGCCCGCGACGCGCCGCTGGTATCCGTGCAGCGTCCGCCCACGCAGGCAGAAACCCGCATCACGTTGAACGCGCATGTGCTGGACGGGGCGATGGACAAGCATTTGGTGATCATGGGCGACGGCAAGCGCGCTGCCTTGGAACGCGCGGTAACGTTGCCACCGGAAGAGGCACCGATCAACGCGGTGCTGAGTGAAATGACCGTTCATTGGGCTGCTTAGGGCATAGATGATGTTTGATACGCTAAAGACTTTGCGGGCCGCGCAGGGCGACCGGCACATGCTGGATATGTTCGCGGCAGAGCCGGACCGGGCACAACTGTACGCGGTGTCTACCGGGGACATGCTTCTTGATTTTTCCAAGACACAGATCGACGCCACGGTTTTTGACGCGTTGATCGCCTTGTGCGATGCCGCCGACCTGTCCGCGCGCCGTGCCGCGATGTTCGCGGGCGCGAAAATCAACGAAACCGAAGATCGCGCGGTCTTGCACACAGCCTTGCGAAACCTTGATGGCGGACCGGTCTTGGTCGATGGCCTGGATGTCATGAATGACGTCAAGGCAACACTGGGCCGGATGGAAACGTTCGCCATAGCCGTGCGGGATGGCGCGCTTGTGGGGGCAGGAGGCCCGATCACGGATGTGGTGAACATCGGCATTGGAGGCTCCGACCTTGGCCCCGTCATGGCCTTGGCGGCCTTGTCGCCTTATGCAGACGGGCCGCGGTGCCATTTTGTGTCGAATGTGGACGGCGCCCATGTTGCGGATACGGTGCGGGGGCTTGATCCCAAGACCACTCTGGTGATCGTGGCATCCAAAACGTTCACAACCATCGAAACGATGACCAACGCGCGGACGGCCAAGGCCTGGATGACCGAAGGCGGCGGCGATCCATCAGTACAGTTTGCCGCTTTGTCGACGGCGCAGGACAAAACCGCGGCCTTTGGCGTTGCGGACGCGCATGTGTTTGGTTTTGCCGACTGGGTCGGTGGCCGTTATTCGCTATGGGGACCGATCGGGTTGAGCGTAATGCTGGCAGTCGGGCCGGAGGCGTTCCGCGCCTTTCTGCGTGGCGGGCAGGCAATGGACATCCACTTTCGCGCGGCGGCATGGCACGAAAACATGCCTGTCATCCTTGCGCTGATCGGGATTTGGCATCACCAGGTCTGTGGCTACGGCACGCGCGCCGTGCTGCCCTATGATCAGCGTCTGTTGCGGTTGCCAGCTTACTTTCAGCAGTTGGAAATGGAATCGAACGGCAAGCGTGTGTCTATGGATGGCGCCGACCTTTCGGTGCCATCCGGACCGGTCGTCTGGGGCGAACCCGGCACCAACGGGCAACATGCCTTTTATCAACTGATCCATCAGGGCACCGCGGTTGTACCTTGCGAATTTATGATCGCGGCGACCGGGCACGAACCCGATTTGGCCCATCACCACAGACTTCTCGTGGCCAATTGCCTGGCCCAGACAGAAGCGTTGCTGCGGGGCCGAACCCTAGAAGAAGCCCGCGCGCGCATGGCGGAAAAAGGCCTGACCGGGACAGAGCTGGACCGTCAGGCGCGTCATCGGGTTTTCCCCGGAAACCGACCTTCGACGACCTTGATCTATCCGCAATTGACCCCCTATGTCCTTGGCCAGATCGTTGCGCTGTACGAACACCGCGTCTTCGTGGAAGGCGTGATCTTGGGCATCAACTCCTTTGATCAATGGGGTGTCGAACTCGGCAAAGAGCTGGCGACAGCCCTTGGTC
>CAWUIW010000304.1:0-3870 GCA_963922515.1 uncultured Rhodobacterales bacterium
GTCGCCTGTCTGGCAAATCATGAGCGCATGCTCTATCTCGCAGGCAACTGACGACGAAAGGCATGTGGATGAGCTTCGAAACACCCGGCCCGGTGGAACAAGACTGGCGCGACGCAATCTCTTCGGTCGAGGAAATCATCAATGATGCCCGGAACGGCCGGATGTTCATTCTGGTGGATCACGAGGATCGCGAAAACGAAGGCGATCTTGTCATTCCGGCACAGATGGCCACCCCGGACGCCATCAATTTCATGGCCACGCATGGGCGCGGGCTGATCTGCCTGAGTATGCCCGGCAGCCGTGTCGATGCGCTGGGACTTCCGCTGATGTCGACGAACAATTCGTCCCGGCATGAAACGGCGTTCACCATTTCGATCGAAGCCCGCGAAGGGGTCAGCACCGGGATTTCCGCGCATGATCGCGCGCACACCGTTGCAGTGGCAATCGATGCATCCAAAACCGCGGCTGACATCGCAACGCCCGGGCATGTGTTCCCGCTGCGCGCTCGCGAAGGCGGGGTGCTGGTGCGAGCCGGTCACACGGAAGCCGCCGTGGATATCAGCCGGCTGGCCGGGTTGAACCCATCCGGCGTGATCTGTGAAATCATGAACGAAGACGGGTCAATGGCCCGGTTGCCGGACCTGGTCGCCTTTGCGCAACGGCACGGGTTGAAGATTGGCACGATCAGCGACCTGATCGCGTATCGTCGGCGGTACGACAATCTGGTCAACGTCAAGCGCGAACAGACCATCACCTCGGAATTCGGCGGCGACTGGGAAATGCGCGTGTACGAGGACTCGACGCAAGGCGCCGAGCACATCGTGCTGATCAAGGGGGACATCGGCGGAGATGATCCAGTGCTGGTGCGGATGCACGCACTGGACCCAATGCTGGATATTGTCGGCACGGGGCCAAACGGACGGGCCGGCGAATTTGCCGATGCCATGCGGGTCGTGGCAGAAGAAGGCCGCGGCGTGGTTGTTTTGTTGCGTGACCTTCATATGAAACTGTTGGCCGATAGCGAAGTGTCTCCGCAAACTCTGCGCCAGTACGGGCTTGGGGCGCAGATCCTGTCGTCGCTTGGCTTGTCGCAGCTGATCTTGCTCACCAATTCACCGACACCGAAAGTTGTGGGCTTGGATGCCTACGGACTTGAAATCATTGGAACGCGAAAAATCTCGGAGCTGGGCTAATGGCTGGAAACGAAGCGCACTATACACTGCCGCGTCCAGTGTTTGACGAACCGGTCAAACTAATGATTGTGGTGGCGCCTTATTACAAGGACGTGGCCGACAACCTGATTGCAGGCGCTGTCGCCGAAATCGAAGCAGCGGGCGGCACGTCCGAGACTATCGAGGTGCCCGGCGCACTAGAGGTGCCCACCGCCGTCGGCATGGCGTCACGGATGGGCGATTATGACGGGTTTGTCGCCTTGGGATGCGTCATTCGGGGCGAGACCACCCATTACGATACGGTGTGCAATGACAGCAGCCGGGCGCTGCAACTTTTGGGCCTGCAGGGCTTGTGCATCGGCAACGGGATTTTGACCGTCGAAACCAAGGCCCAGGCAGATGTTCGGGCCGCGGTCGACGGCCAAAACAAAGGCGGCGGCGCGGCCGCTGCGGCCTTGCATCTGGTTGCGCTGGGGCGTAAGTGGGGCGCCCAATCCAAGGGGATCGGGTTCAAAGCCGCCCCGTAACCTGGAACAGTCCTCATGAGCCGCCAGAGCCCGCAAGAAAAACGCCGTATGAAATCGGCGGCCCGTCTTTATGCCGTGCAGGCATTGTTTCAGATGGAGCATTCCGCGCAGTCTTCGGATCATGTCATTCGCGAGTTTCTTGATCATCGATTTGGCGCCACGTATGAAGGCGACGAGATGGTAGATGGCGATGTGAGCCACTTTCGCCGGTTGATCGAAGACGCGGTCAACTATCAGGCACCGGTAGACCAGATGACCGACCGCGCCTTAGTCGCCAAATGGCCAATAGCCCGGATCGACCCCACATTGCGTGGGCTGTTCCGAGCAGCTGGCGCCGAACTGACTTGCCAGGATACGCCACCCAAAGTGGTCATCACCGAGTTTGTCGACATCGCGCGAGCCTTTTTCCCCGAAGGACGAGAGGCCAGTTTCGTCAACGCTGTGCTGGATCACATGGCGCGCGAAGCAAAACCCGAGGCGTTTTGAAGCAGGTGCCTTGCCCTTGGGCGCTTTGAAGCCCATCTTTGGTGTGACGGTATGTCAGCCTGTTTTGCGCTGGACCTTTCCGACGCAGGAGGCCACGATGAGGTCAACCCGGGGGTATTGAAATGCCGAAACTCATCAAGCTTTACATTCGCAACGTGGCGATTGGATTTGGTCTGGCGGGCGTATTCGTGGCGTTGCTGCTGGCGTTTAACGTTCAGAACCTTTGGTCCTTGATCAGCGGGTCTGATGTCGCTGTTCTGGCCGTACTGCTGCTATGGATCATGAATGGCATCGTGTTTGCCGGAGTGCAATTCGGATGGGCCGTTATGTCGATGGCAGAAAAGGACGATGACAGCCCAAGAGGTGGCTCGCCGCTGGTTCATGACTTCAATGCGGTGCCCGTGCGTGTGGACGACAAGCGTCAACCGACGCAGCGCAACCTGTCGCGCTATTGAAACGCGCTTATGTAGACCGACAAAGCCCCGGATGACCGGGGCTTTTTTTGTGGCGGGACCACCAGTCAACCGTGCGGTGTTGATTCCCGAGGACCTGTATATACAGGTGGGTGCCGGGTAAACGGGCCAGGACCCGAACAGAGCCAGCTCCCTCGGATTTGCTTAAGGCCACCGGAATGCGACCAGTCACGAGAAGGGCAGAACCCGCCAAGCGCCTACCTAAGGCGCATGTCCCGCCGCGACAAGGGGTCAAGCTACGACCATATCCTGTAGTGCTGTGCGCATCATGTCCAAATGCTCAGGTTCAGTCTGGTAGGACCAAACACTATCCGGATCGGTTTTGAGGTATATGGTCTCGCGCAGAACCGCTTGGGTCACGGACGATCTCCTTCGATTGCGAATTTAAGCTGAGCGAGGGGGTCGTGCCAAAACATATCGAAAAAAGTGAACCAGTCGAATACAGGTGCGAAACCACGCGGGTTGATCCGGTTCAACCACTCTCGCCCCCTTGCTTCTACGGTGATCAACTCGCCATCTGACAAGACGATCAGGTGCTTTTTGACACGCGCACGTTTCATGTAGGACGGTTCCGACACTTGGCCGATGGTCATGTCTGGCCGCGCCCGTGGAGTCAGAATATCGCGTCGCGTCGGGTGGAACGGCGCCCGAAACACGGGTTGCGATTGGGGCAACAAACAGACTCACACAATTCCATTTGGTATCAATTCGGGTGATATCCTTTGGTATCATGGCAAGGCTTGATTTTTGTTCACGTATTGTTCACACATGATGCCATGTTGGATTTACAGCCCGGTCAGCGGCTCGCACGTGGTGTCGCGCGCCATTTTCGCAGCATTGGTTTCGCATCGGTCGAAGAGTTCGTGCCGACGCGCGGCTTGCGTGTGGACGTTATGGGATTGGGTCCAAAAGGCGAAATCTGGGTCGTGGAATGCAAATCCAGCCGCGCAGATTTTCAAGGCGATGCCAAATGGCATGGCTATCTGGACTGGTGTGACCGGTACTTTTGGGCGGTGGACCAACAGTTTCCGACGGATCTTTTGCCAGAGGGCACCGGGTTGATCATCGCCGACGCCTATGACGCAGAGGTGATCCGCATGAGCCCCGAAGACAAGCTGGCACCGGCACGGCGCAAGGCTTTGATCCAGAAATTCGCCACGCACTCTGCACTGCGTCTTCATTCACTGCGGGACCCTGAGTTTATTCTGGGCT
>CAWUIW010000305.1:0-3855 GCA_963922515.1 uncultured Rhodobacterales bacterium
CGGTGAGCTCTGGGCCGGTTGGTGTGTTTGCAGTTGGCTGCATGGTCACATCGTGTCCTTTCGGGTCAGGTGCGGGCGGGTGGCGTCAAACGGGCGCGGCTTGGCGAGAAGAAGGGCCGCGTGACAGGCGTTAGCCGCGCCATCCGCGTGTCCCATTTTCCGTCCTCCAGCGTGTAGATTTCTGCCCATAGATCGATAGGTCGGCGCGCGGCCCAAGGCATATCAACATGAGCCAGCGCGATGTTGCGCTTCGCCGTCGGCGACCACACGCCCGAGGTGATATGGCCCACTTCGCGACGTTTGCGATAATAGACCAAAGCGTTCGTTGCTGGCTTGAACCCTTCGACATCGACTTTCATCAACCGGCTCCGCGGCCTTGCTTGGACAAGTGCACGACGACCGTTGAAGTGGCCCTTGCCCATATCGACCATTCGGCTCAACCCAAGCTCTTGGGGTGTTTTTCCGCGGTGCAACCGCTCTGTGGCGTGGACTGGTTGAAAATCGACCCCGGCAGTTAGAAATCCGGCCTCTACACGTGCAATGTTCACGGCCGCGTATCCGATCGCGCGCAGTCCCCAGTTGTCCCCTGCATTCCAAAGCCGGTCCCACACCTTCAGGGCGTCATCCAATGGCATCCAAAGCTCATACCCCAGATCGCCAGTAAAGCCGGTGCGGGAAATCAGGACATCGCCAAGGTCCCACACATCAAAGGGTTTCATCTTGGCTAGGTCCCACCCAGCCGCTTCCAGTACCGCGAAGGATGTCGGCCCTTGCAAGGCAAGCCCGGCAACCGCATGGCTTTCATCTGTGACGTTTGCGTCAAAGCCCCATACGGCATCAAGCAGCCATGTCAGCATTGGCTCTTGGCAGCAGAGCCGCCAGTCATCGCTGCCAAAACGAAACAGGGTGCCATCATCGATGACCATCCCTTCTTCGTCGCACCAGACTGCATAGCCCACCCGCCCGATTCCAATCCTTGTAACGTCGCGGGTGACCATGCGGTTCAGCGCGCGTTCTGCATCTGGACCGGTGATGCGGTATTTGTGCATTGGCGAGATATCCAGCAGCGACGCCTGATTTCGAAGAGCGAAATACTCAAACTCGACTGTGTCCAAAGCATTTGGTGCAGCATACCCCGCCCAACCATACCACTCTCTGGCACGGCTCAGGGCGTCCAACCTTTGATGTACGGGTCCTTCGATCAGGCCAAGGGCTGGATCAGTCGCAACGCTCATCGGACTGCCTCGAGCGCTGCAAGTGCTGCGTTGCGCCCGGCCAGGCCCATCAGATCTCCGCCGGGATGGGTCGACGCGCCACACATGAAAAGACCCTTCGGCCCAAGACGGTAGTGACCAATGACATTGGCGGGCCGCACCGACAGGATCTGATCCAAGCCAAGTTCGGCGTGGTGCCAATGGCCGCCCGGCGCGCCGGTTTCCCTTTCTATGTCAGCCGGGGTCAGCACCTCGGCATCGGCCACAAGGGCCGCAATGTCGGGAATGAACGGCTCGAGGCACATGAGCACAGTGGCCTTCAGCTGCTCGCGTGCCGTCTCTGTCCAGCCCCCGTTCAGGTCGGACGGCATGAACTGGGCGATAATCGACATCACGGGCAGATTGCCTTTTTGTTGCGCTGGGTCGATCACCCCAGGCAGCACGCACTCCAACACGGGCGCCGGCGACATCTGGCCATACTTTGCCGGGTTAAACGCGGCCTCAACGTAGTCGGCCGATGGTGCAACAACGAAGCGGGCGCCCAAGTGCTCTGACGACACACCTTTGATATCCGGCAAGCTTTTGAGGGTAAGGTTGATCTTCGCCACCGTTCCGCGCGCTCGGATCTTACGGAACCGGCGGATGGCTTCGATATCGAAGTGCTCGGGGCCGGTGGCTTGTGCAATGGCCAACGGTCCAGCGCTTGACAGCACAGTTGGCGCCAACAGAACCTCACCGCCCAGTGTTTCAACGCCGGTCACGCGGTCTTTTTCCATTAGAATGCGGGACACATGGGTGGCGGTTTGCACCACGCCGCCCGAAGCTTTGACCCTGTCGGAAAATGAGCCAATCACTGCGGGCATGCCCCCAACTGGGACGCTTACCTGCCCGCCATGCCCGTAGCGATAGAGCAGGCTGAACACAGTGCCGGGTGATCGAGGTCCCGCCGCCAGCCCACGCACCGCGTCTGCGGTCAAAAGACCGGCTAGCGGTCCATCCGGGATATCGTCGAGCACCAGATCGTATGCGTTTGACAACAGCACCTGCAGGAACCGCCGCATCTCGCTCTTCCCTTTTTGCCGAAGGGCAATGCCGAACCCACCCAGCTGTCGGATCCTGCGTAAACCTGCAGCCGAATTCCATGCCGCACCGTCGCCTGGGGGCGGGCCTTCCGCAAGTTTCCGCAACAAGGAACCATAGGCCAAAAGCCGCGTTGACAGCTCGCGAAATGCGCGGGCGTCCGGATGCGGCGTGCCGTCCGCCAGAGTGGCTTGTGTACCCGTTACCACAACCGGTGGATCGGTGTCGGATAAGACCACGGTCGGGATCGCGTGTGATCGAAAGGGCCAGCGTGTGCCGTTCAACCCTGTTTCGGACCGGATAAGAGGGCTGAGATTGTACAACAAATGTGCCATCCGGGGGGAGCCACACGGAGCAGCCGCCATGCCTCCAAGGTGTTCAGACTGTTCCACCACACACACGGCTTTTCCTCGGCCGGCCAGCACCGCCGCAGCCGTCAGCCCATTGATCCCTGCGCCGATCACAATGGCATCGAACCGATTCATGCTGCGTACCCTTTCAGTCGTCTGTGTCCGGGCTGTTGTCGCAGTATGGCGCGTGCAGCATTGGCGCCTGGGGCGCCCATGACACCGCCACCGGGATGCGCAGAAGACCCACACATGAACAGGCCGCGAATCGGCGTGTCATACTGGGCGTAGCCCGGGATCGGACGGTTGAAAAACAGTTGGTCGAAGGTCAGCTCGCCCTGAAAAATGTTGCCTTCTGTCAAGCCGACTTCTGTTTCCAGCTCGCGCGGCGAGCGGATTTCCATGTGCCGGATGCGGTTGCGAATATCAGGGCAGGCAACGCTCATTTGATCCAGCACCGTGTTGGCCATGTCGGTCCGTGCTTGTGCGTCCCAGTTATCCGCGCTGCGCGTGCCATCGCGATCCAGATCATATGGCGCGTACTGCACGAAAACAGTCATCATGTGCTGGCCGGGTGGCGCCATCGTCGGATCAATCTGGCTGGGGATCAGCATGTCGACATACGGTCTTTGGGACCATTTGCCGACCTTCCAATCGTCATAAGCGCGTTCCAACTCGAACAGGCTTTCGGAACAATGCATGTCGCCGCGCAGGAAGCTGGCCTGCGGCCCGGCTGCGGGGAAGCGCGGCATTCCATCGAGCGCTATGTTCAGCTTCGCGGACGAGCCGCGTATCTTGAAGCGCGACACCGCCGTCTTGAACGCGTCTGGCAGCGCTGTTTGGTCGATATGTTTCAAAAACGTACGTTTGACATCCATATTGGATGCCACAACCGGGGCGCTGAATTCCCGTCCATCCTCAAGTGCCACACCTGTTATGGCCCCGTCTTTGACCAGAAACTGGTCGACGCCTGCGTCACGCAAGATGGTGCCGCTATGATCCTCGAACGCGGCGCCCATTGCATTTGAGATCGCCCCCATTCCGCCGCGCGCAAAGCCCCATGCGCCAATCCCGCCGTCGATGTCGCCCATGTAGTGATGCAGCAGCACATAGGCCGTACCGGGTGAATAGACGCCCAGTCCAGTTCCAATGATTCCCGAACCCGCCAGGTGCGCCTTGATCAGGTCATTTTCGAAATGCTCATCCAGAAGATC
>CAWUIW010000306.1:0-3833 GCA_963922515.1 uncultured Rhodobacterales bacterium
GGGGGTTGATAACAAGCATTGCAGATCGCCCGTCCATGCTAGAAAATGTCGGGAATTGCGCTCGGCCTTGCGAGTATGAATCAATGTCTTTGTATCCGCGCACGCGGCCGTAAACATACGTTTTTCCGCGCCAGCCGTTCGGCGTAACGGCGTCAGCGTGGTTGTGCCTGTGCGCTCCGATGTAAGCGTCTGCCGTGCCATCCTCCAGCCCCATGTTCATTGGGCCATGAAGCGGGTTGTATTTGCTGTGCCCCTTAAAATCGTGACTTGCGGCCACGTGGTAATGATCAGCACCCCAATGATAAATGAGCCTGGCATTCCAATCAAAAATGGGCGTGCGGGCCTGCGCTGCCCAGCTACCCAAGCTGATGATGCCCTCGTCGCCTAGCCAAGCGTCGTGATTGCCAACGATATGCGCATCCCATTTGACGCCGCACTCTGCGATCAGCCACTTTGCGACAGACTGCGCTTCTGAAATGGTCATGCCGTTCTTGGCCTCTTTCGCAGCAAGCTTTGGCCCAGCACGATGAAAGTTGTCCAGAATGTCGCCCATTTGCACGGCGCGGGTTCCGGTTTCCCGCAGCAACTGCAAATCCGCACGCAAGGCTGCAAGGTTGCACCCAACATTCGACAAATGCGGATCACCAACGAAAGCAACCCCAAACGGTTCGGGTCTAACCTGAATGACGCGGGGCTTGACTTGCTTTTTCTCGATATACGCCGAATTGCGCGGCGTGTGGTGGTCCAGAACCTCTAGCGGGTCGGGGCGATCCTCCTCATCGAAAATGACGGCGTTGCTTTCAGGCAGCCCGATTGTGTCCAATGTCAGATTGAACCGTTCTCGCCCCGCTTTTACGCGCTCCCTGACTGTCGTGGGGCTTCGGTTTATAAGCTCTGCCGCCTTGCTGTAGGCGGTAGGCTTATTGGACCCCCGCTCGGTCTCAAGCGGATAACCTTGTTGTTTGCACTCACGCACGGCCAACATAGCTTGGCGGCAATCCTCGGCGGTCAATGGTGGCGTTGGCATGTCTCAGCCCTCCACCCCGGCAGGTTCCGAAACGATTTGAAAACTACCCCCCGCAGCAACAATGCACGTTTGCCCTTCTGGGAATGACACGATGACGGTCCACGATCCGGTTTCTAAGTTGGCCAGCGTCTCAATAAGGTTTCCGTTTGTCGCAAGCGCCATGCTCTGCCGCGCCTCCGAAAAACCCTCAGTCAGCATTTCAATAATACGATCACGCGGGCCACATTGCCGTTGTTGTTGCGCCCATGCAGGCACGGCTAGAGAAACCGCCAAAGCGGCTAGGATCGGTGTTTTCATGGGGATGTCCTTTCTGGACGTTGCCGCGCGTTGTTATCCGGCTGCGCGAGCGGGAGGCCGGTGTTTAGTCTTTCTTTGGCCAGGTTTTAAGTGCCCGGACAATTTGGACAATCAACCAGATTGCGCCCAAAATCGGCAGGATCGCTGCGGCGAACGTGCTGACCGAACTCAAGGACGGAAGCCACCAAGGGCTGACAATCGCCCCGACTGCGATTGCAGTTGTTTGCTCGTGCACACTCATTCCCCACACCCACTTTTGAACGCACCCAGAAGCGTTGCGCCGCTTGTCTGCGACCGTGGGCCGCCATCTGCTAACAACGCCTCTGCATGACCCTTGCGCGCGCTCTGTGTTGCGCTGCACAGGGCGGCGTCACTGGGCAAGGTCGCGCAAGCGCTTACGAGCATCGTCAAGGTCAGCGGGAATATTGCCAAGCGCATCGCTTACAGCCTCCATTGTGTTGACCGCACGTTCTGCGGCCTCTTTCTCAATCTTGTTGCGAAGATCAGCGCGGGCGTCGGCCCGCAACCAAACCACGGCCCCGATCACCACAGCCGCCGCTGCGCCCCACAAAAGGGCCGTGCGCTGAATTGCCGAAATGCTTGTGACAAGGCCCATCATTTTTGGTCTTTCAACCGGCCGACAATTCCACCAAAGGCCAGAAGGGTCAGCAAAAACGGCTGATATTCTTCCGGCAGGAACGCTTTCACGTCATCCGGCAATTGCGACCAAACCAAAGGCAAGACCGCCAGAACAGCCATGATCCGCACAGACAACCAACGCGGCGCGTCTTTCCAATCATCAACAAGTTTCATTTCTTGCCTCCAAAGATCGATTGCAAGATCGACATTAGCCAGTGGACCTTTGCCGGTTCGGAAGGTGCTGCCGGCGGCTCGGAATTGAGGACTGCGGCATACCAAGCTGGCACGTTAAAGCCGGGGCACGCCTTGGCCGCATATTGGTTGTGTCCGGAAATTCTGGTGATAGGAAACTGCGCCTTGCGCGTATCCAGGTAGTTGGCCAAAGCGCGAAGTTGCGGCTCGGTAAAGTGTTCCTCCGGCGCGTCGGTTTCCGCTGAACCATGCCCACCAATCAAACAAACGCCGATGCTGTTTTGATTGCGCCCTTTGGTATGCGCCCCCGCCCTTCCAATTGGCCGACCGGGCAATACTGTGCCGTCGCGGTCAATCAGGTCATGATACCCGATGTCGGACCAGCCATTGCCGGACACATGCCAGCGCCGGATTTCATCGATCTTCCTTTGCAGGGAATAGTCGATCATCCAATCTGGGCGCGTTGCCGAACAATGAACGATCACTTCGTTGATACTGCGCATTGCACTTCTCCAATGCCAAAGACCCCGCAGGCGGGGCCGGGTTCTGTTTTTTTTCGGGGGGGGAGTTAGTTGATTGCGATGTTGGCCAGCGTGAAATCCACGCCTTTGGTCATGCCGCGCAGCGTGCCAGTGAAGCCACCAGAACCCAGCGGTATCACAACATCATCGCCAACTTGCGTGGCCAGGTCATAGACCGACTGTTCGTCCGTCACGTCTGAATAGACGCTTCCCTTGACGAAAATCCGCGTGCCGGCGGAAATCGGGTTGATAAACGTGACCGATCCAACAGCCGTTTGAAAGTTGACAATGTTGTCACCCTCGGACGCGTCCACCGTATCGTCACCGCCGTTTGGCCTGATCCGATCGTCACCCGGCCCCGCAACAAGAACATCATCGCCCGCGCTGCCTGTGATTGTGTCGTTGCCCGCGCCGCCGTGGACTTCGACGTCTTCGGTTCCAAGGTTATTCATCGTCACAACGTCATCACCTGCCCCGGCGTGAACCGTGGCGTTGTCGCTGTTGTCGCTATTGATCACGTCATTCCCAAGGCCCGCGCGCACGTATGACGCGCCAGTGGGCAAAAAGAGTTCAATCGCGGTTTGCAGCGGCCCGGTGATCCGCACCTCACGGTCTGCGCTGGTGCCCTGCGTGAATTCGATCATTTCGATGCCTTCGGGAATGGCGATGTCATGATTGATTGGCCCAACGATGCTTAGATAGTCGGTCTTGCCATCGTCCACGCCGTCAAAGACCACATCAAAGAGCTGATCGCCGCTGACAAAGAACGCCGTAAACCCAGCCGGATTTTCAAACACAACGTTCTTTGCATCTGCGGCATACATCACTTCTGCCCCCGCCTCGACCCGCGAAACATCCTGTGCGGTAACCTTGCGGCCAAAGCCGGTCAGCTTGGCATAAAGTTCCGCCTCTTTGGAGGCGTTGTCGGACGGCTCACCATAACCATAGGGGTCCGTATCAAGCCGGGTTAGCCGCCGATGCTCCGGCGTGCCATCGGTTTTCCCGGACGGCGAAACCGTCAGGGCCCATGTGCCCGCGCCTTCGTAAACCGTCCATGATCCATTCCACACCGCGTAATAGTCCTTCGCTGACAAAAGCGTGCCGTCAAAGGTCGGTGAAAGGTCGCGCCCGTCCAACCCGTTCGCGTCCGCGCTGTT
>CAWUIW010000307.1:0-3785 GCA_963922515.1 uncultured Rhodobacterales bacterium
GCCCGCAGGCAGTGGAGACAGCAAACCGCGCGACGCCATGTCGGCCGCCAGCCCCGGCTGCGGAAAGACCGCGATATTGGGTGCCGAACCGGCTTCGGCGTCGATCACGATCTGCTGCTCGAATGAGTCCGACCCAACATACGTGACGTTGGCGCCTGTGGCCGCCATGAAATATGCCAGTACGCTGCGGAAAACGTCATCTTCTGGCTGCAACCACGGGCCAGAGATCGAAACGGTCTGACCGCTCAGATCCGGGGCATCTGCTGCCCAGGCGTTGTAACTGTCCCAGCTGAAGGCGCCCTCGCCGGGTGCGAAAACAAGGTCCTGCGCTGACGCAAAACCGGTGGCCAAGGCGAGTACGGCTGCACTCGTTGCCAGAGTCTTCATGGATTTTCCTCCCAAGTCCAATCGGCGCCCGGATTTGCCGGCACTGGCCGAACACAAGCATCCAAAGCGCTTTGAATGATTTTGGTTATAACGCGGAATCAGGGGTTGCTGTCAACCGGTCGGCTGGAAAGATGTTGGCGCAAACATGCCTGTTTTGCATTATTTATTGAGTTTCTCGTGCGGCTTCGCTATGCGTTTGTTGCGGTGCGCACGCAATCGCTTCCTCAAACCGCTTTGGCAAACTACATGAGACTAAAGGAACTTTCCGAGATTCTGGGATTGTCCCAAACCACCGTCAGCCGGGCGCTGAACGGGTATCCGGAGGTTTCAGAAACGACCCGCGAACGGGTGGTACGGGCAGCACGGAAATTCAATTACAGCCCCAACAGCAGCGCCAAGCGATTGGCGACGGGCCGGGCGATGATGATTGGCCATGTCATTCCCGCATCCGCACAACACGAGATGATCAATCCCATTTTTGGCGACTTTGTTGCGGGCGCGTCGGCTGGCCTTGCCGATGAAGGCTATGACATGATGATTTCGCGCGTGGCGGACGAAGATCAGGAAAACGCCTATCGCCGACTGATCACGCGAGGCGCCATTGACGGGCTCATTGTTCAAGGTCCGAAGATGAACGATCCCCGCATTGCGATGCTCAACGCGATGGAGGTGCCGTATGTGGTGCACGGCAGGGCCACCGGCGTCACGGCCCCCTACTCTTGGGTCGATGTGAACAACAAACGCTCGTTCCTGCGCGCAACCGACTTTTTGCTGGATCTTGGACATCGGCGAATTGCATTGGTCAACGGCCTTGAAGAAATGGACTTCGCCGATCGACGGCGACAAGGGTACTGCGAAGCTTTGTCGGCGCGCGGCATCGCGCCGGACCCAATGCTGATGCACAGCGAAGAGATGACCGAAGCCTATGGCTATCGGACCGCGACTCACTTGCTGCAACTGCCCGATCCACCGACCGCGATACTGACATCTGCGATGATACCGGCCATCGGTGTGCGCCGTGCGATTGCGCACCAAGGCCTTGTCATGGGCCGGGACGTGTCGGTCATCACGCATGACGACAACCTGTCCTACCTGCGCAATGGCGACGAAGTCCCGATTTTTACCGCTACGCGGTCATCCGTGCGGTTGGCCGGCGAAATTGCCGCTGCCATGCTGATCGACATCATTACAGACGCGGTCGCTCAACCGATCACCCGGCTGTTGGAAGCTGAACTGGTTGTGGGCGGTTCCACTGGCCCTGCCCTTCAAAGGACTTGAACATGGATTTCACCCGCGCCGATTTCCCCAAGGATTTTCTTTTTGGGGCTGCGACCTCTTCCTACCAGATCGAGGGGCACAAGTTTGGTGGCGCCGGTCGCACCCACTGGGACACGTTCGCCGAAACGCCCGGCAACGTCGTGCGTGCCGAAAACGGCGATTTGGCCTGCGATCACTATCATCGTTTTGCCGATGACTTTGATCTTTTGAAGTCGGGCCATTTCGATGCCTACCGGTTTTCGACCAGTTGGGCGCGCGTTCTGCCCGAAGGGCGCGGCACGCCGAACCCCGATGGGCTGGACTATTACGACCGGCTCACAGACGCCCTGCTGGAACGCGGTTTGAAGCCGTGTGCAACCTTGTATCATTGGGAATTGCCGGCCCCGCTGGCGGATCTGGGTGGCTGGCGCAACCGGGACATCGCGGGATGGTTTGCCGACTTTACAGAAGTCATCATGGGCCGCATTGGCGACCGTATGTTCAGCGTGGCTCCGATCAACGAGCCGTGGTGTGTCAGCTGGTTGAGCCATTTCATGGGGCTGCACGCACCGGGTTTACGCGATATCCGGGCCACCGCCCGCGCAATGCATCACGTGCTGTTGGCACATGGACACGCCATTCAGGCAATGCGCGGGCTGGGGATGACCAATCTTGGCGGCGTTTTCAACCTCGAATGGGCGGACCCGGTGGATGACAGCGCCGAAGCCGCTGAAGCGGCTGCATTGTACGACGGCTATTACAACCGGTTTTTCCTAGGGGGCGTTTTCAAAAAAGCTTACCCTGACAACGTGTTACAGGGCCTAGAGCAGCATTTGCCGTCTGGCTGGCAGGATGATTTCGACATCATCGGCAGCCCGGTCGACTGGTGCGGCCTGAATTATTACACCCGCAAGCTGTTGCGGCCCATCGACGGGCCATGGCCCGCCCATGAAGAAGCCGAAGGGCCTTTGCCAAAAACCCAGATGGACTGGGAGATCTACCCGGATGGTCTTTACAAGTTTCTGACCCGCACCGCGGCGGAATACACCGGCGATCTGCCACTTTATGTCACCGAGAACGGCATGGCCAACCCCGACACGCTGGACGGGGGCATGGTCCACGATCAGGCACGGATCGATTACCTGACCGCGCATTTGCAGGCGGTTCGCCGCGCGATTGCCGATGGCGCGCCGGTCAAAGGCTATTTTTGCTGGTCCTTGCTGGACAATTACGAGTGGGCGCTTGGATACGAAAAACGTTTCGGCCTGGTGCATGTTGACTTCGACACGCTGCACCGCACGCCCAAGGCATCATTCCGCGCGCTGCAGGCGGCGCTGGCCTGACATCGCTGCGGCGGCAACGCCACAGGCAATCATCAGGGCTTCACACTGGACTTGGAAGCCGTGCCCGCGCCGCCTATAAGCGCCGGGCAGTCAAAAGGATCGCCCATGCGCAGCGCCACCATCACGCGAAAAACCGCGGAAACCGACATTTCAGTCGACATCAACCTCGACGGATCGGGTCAGTATGACAATCGGACGGGCGTCGGATTTTTTGACCATATGCTCGATCAGTTGGCCCGCCATGCCTTGATCGACATCACCGTCCGTGCAACCGGTGACCTGCATATCGATGACCACCACACCGTGGAGGATACGGGCATCGCGTTGGGCCAGGCCCTGACACAGGCTCTGGGCGACAAACGTGGCAGTCAGCGCTATGGCGCCTGTCGATTGCCGATGGATGACGCACAAGTTGTGGCAGCGCTCGATTTGTCGGGGCGTCCGTTTCTTGTTTGGAACGTGGAGATGCCAACAGCCAAGATCGGTACGTTCGATACCGAATTGGTGCGTGAGTTCTTTCAAGCCTTCAGCACACATGGGGGCATCACGCTGCACGTGGACAAGATCCATGGTGTGAACAGCCACCATATTGCCGAGGCTGCCTTCAAGGCGGTTGCGCGTGCGTTGCGACAGGCGGTCGAGACGGACCCGCGCAAGGCCGATGCGATACCATCCACCAAGGGTGCCCTTTAAAGCGCCCGCGCCTCGTCAGAGAAAACGGATATGCTGACAGCGATCATCGATTATGAAAGCGGAAACCTCCATTCCGCCGAGAAAGCATTTCAGCGCATGGCGCGC
>CAWUIW010000308.1:0-3761 GCA_963922515.1 uncultured Rhodobacterales bacterium
CGGCGACCGGGCTGGGTTGGCTCGTGTTCGGCGATCTGCCCAACGCGCTGGCGCTTGCCGGGCTAGGCCTGATCGTCGCCTCCGGTCTTGGATCTCTGGCGGCGGCTCGCCCTTCCCCTTCGCAGCAATCCGGGTCATAAGACCCCCATGCTGAAAACTCGTATCATTCCCTGTCTGGATGTCGCCGATGGCCGCGTGGTCAAGGGCGTGAACTTTGTCGACCTCATCGATGCCGGCGACCCGGTTGAAGCCGCCAAGGCTTATGACGCGGCGGGCGCGGACGAGCTGTGTTTTCTGGACATTCATGCAACGCACGAAAACCGCGGGACGATGTTTGACCTGGTTCAGCGCACGGCAGAGCAATGCTACATTCCCCTGACAGTCGGCGGCGGCGTGCGAACGCGCGATGATGTGCGGGACCTGTTGCTGGCCGGAGCCGACAAGGTCAGCTTCAACTCGGCCGCCGTTGCTCGCCCCGACGTGATCGCAGAAGCCGCCGACCAGTTTGGCAGCCAGTGCATCGTGTGCGCGATCGACGCCAAAACCGTATCTTCTGGAAAGTGGGAGATTTTCACGCATGGCGGACGCCGACCTACCGGGATTGACGCCGTGGACTTTGCCCGACTGGTGGCCGCCAAGGGCGCCGGCGAAATCCTACTGACCTCCATGGATCGAGACGGCACGCGCGCCGGGTTCAACCTGCCCCTGACCCGCGCCATTTCGGATGCGGTGAACGTGCCGGTGATCGCTTCCGGCGGCGTGGGCACGCTGGATCATCTTGTCGAGGGCGTGACGGAAGGTGGCGCCAGCGCAGTGCTTGCGGCATCAATCTTCCACTTTGGCGAATTCACCATTGCGGAGGCCAAAGCCCATATGGCCGCAGCCGGCCTTCCCATGCGTCTGGAGGCCGCGTGATGCACAGTCTCGACAAACTGGCAGAAACGATCGCAACCCGCTCCACGGCCGATCCCGACGGCAGCTGGACAGCGAAGCTGCTTGGCAAAGGACCGGAAAAATGCGCGGAAAAGTTCGGCGAAGAAGCCGTTGAAGCCATCATCGCCGCGGTCAAAGGTGATACGGACAACCTGAAAGACGAAGCAGCAGATGTGCTCTACCACCTGCTCGTGATGCTGCAGTCCCGTCACGTGCCCCTGGCCGATGTCCTGTCCGAGCTCGACCGGCGACAAGCACAATCCGGGATCGCGGAAAAAGCCAGTCGGTCAAATTCTTAGGGATGGTGGGTGGGGCGCCTTTCGGCGCAGCCGAAACAGCGTCAGCCGCCATCAATGGTGTTCCTCACAGCTTTGACGAGATAATCCCGGTGTTGAAACCGCCCATGCGCAATTCACCAAACAACCTTTGATACTCGATCTTTGGGCACCGGTTTTGAATCACGGTCACCCCCCGCGCCTCTGCGCGCGCCGCGGCGCCCGGATGTTCCACGCCGATCTGCATCCAGATGGTCTGCAATTCCGGAAACAGGTCGAGCGCGGCATCCACGATCGGCGGCACGGCGTCTGATCGACGAAAGATGTCCACCATGTCGACCGACGGGCTGATATCGGACAGGTCTCCCACGACTTGCCGCCCGAATATCTCGGCCCCTGCATGCCCGGGATTGACTGGCACCACTTCAAACCCCTTCAGCGCCAAATAGCGTGCCACGTAATAGCTTGGTCGCACCGGGTTGACGGACGCGCCCACCACCGCGACGCGCTTGGTGCGCCGCAATACCCTGCGCAAAAGTTCATCTGAATATGTCATGGCGCCACACTTGCCATTCGATGTATAAAAAAAAGCCCAAGGCAACCGCCTTGGGCTAAGTGTGGAACGAGGGACAGTGAATACTCCGCAGGCGGTTCCTGACCCGCGGTCTTCATACAGGTAGGTACAAATGCGCTCTAGAAAAGGCATCTCGCGCACCTGTGACCAAGTGATATTTTCAGATTGGCGATTTTTTGCCGCTGCCGATCAACGAGCCAGCACAGCAGGCCAGTTTGCGTTGCCGCGGGCAATTTCACCCGGCACATCGCGGCGCCACAACGTGCGCACGCGCTTGTTATAGTTGAAATACAGTCTGCCCTCGTGAATGTGCCATGCGTCGGGTTCCGTTTTGGCTGTGTAGTTTCGAGCCACCGCATAGGCGCAATAGCCGCCAAACTGCGGGGCGTAGGCGGTCGGATCCTGATCAAAGGCCGCTCGGTTGGCCGCACTGGCAAAACGCCACTCCGCGCCATTCCAGATCAGGGCATGCACGCTTTGCCCTTTGACCGGGGCGCCTTGCGTAAAATACGCGACCGGATCGTGTCCGCTGATAGCTAGTCCGCCGCGCGTGAAGGTCTCGGGCGTCATTGCATGGCCCATCGAGGCGCCAAGGGCGGTGGCGGCAAGGGCGGTTATCGCGGTTCGGCGGTTCATCGGGTCGTCCTTACGAAGTTGCCCTTGTGATGTGCATGGTCATACACCCGGCATCAAGCCAGCGCACCGAAATGTGAGCGGCATCGTGTCAATCAAAGATGTCTTCGAGCACGTCAAACGCTTCTTCGAACACCGATTTCAGCAAACCTTTGCGCTTCTTCTTTTTGGGTTTTTTGTAATTTTTTGGTTTTTCCGGTTTCGGGCTGCTGCGAACCGGGATTGGATGCACCAGCTCGCGGTCGCCGGCGCGGTCCTTGCGCAGCATTTTCATGTCATGCAGCGGCGCGCCGCAAGACGAGCACGCCAATTCATGCCGTGACGTGCCTTTCAGCACCAGCGCCGCCCGTGTGCCGCAATAGCAGCACGTCACAATCTTCGTTGGATGACCTATGTCAGCCTCCATCACCTCGGGATTGTGAGGCATATAGGGCAATCGCGGCGGCATTTGAGACGTTGAGCGACCCAAAACCGCCCGCGAACCGAATTTTGACCAAATGATCGACTGTATCCCGCGTCTTTTCCCGCAGTCCCGGTCCTTCGGCGCCCAAAACTAGTGCCACGGGGTTATCGTAACGCCCCTGCATCGCGGTCTCGATTGTCATGTCGGCCGTGCCGTCCAGACCCAAAACAAGATAGCCCATGCCTTGCAGCGCGACGATGGCATCAGCAAGATTGCGCACCCGCAGATAGGGTTGACGTTCCAAGGCGCCGCTGGCGGTTTTCGCCAGCGCTCCGGTTTCCGGCGCCGAATGGTGGCGTGTGCCGATCACGGCGCTGGCGCCCAGCACTTCCGCAGACCGCAATATAGCACCGACATTGTGCGGGTCTGTAACCCTGTCCAGCAAGATCAGCCGCGGCGCTGCGGGTCCGATGGCCACGTCCTCCAGCGACCCCCAGTCCAACGGACGCACTTCAAGCGCTGCGCCTTGGTGCACTGACGCAGGATCAATGGGAGCCGCGAACCGCCGTGCGTCCACCTCTTCGGGCTCTAGCCCGGCCGCTGCGATTGCATCGGCCAAACGGTCACGTGCGTTTTTTGTCACGATCAAACGCAACTTTTCGCGCTGCGGGTTCAAAAGCGCGTCGCGCACTGCATGCAAGCCAAAAAGCCACACGGTTTCTGCAGCCGCTGCCTTGCGCGACTGCTCTTTTTCGATCACCCATCGCGGCTTTTTCATGGCCCCGGCCCCTTGCCAAAACAGGCGCGTTGACGCCCCGATTTTCCGGTTGACGGCCCCAATACACGCTTGTAATCACGCCTCCACGTCGGGCGCAACGCGCTTTGGCACAGTGGGCGACAGGCCGCAAGGTGTGGCAGGGGACTGTAACTCCCTCGCGGAGAC
>CAWUIW010000309.1:0-3747 GCA_963922515.1 uncultured Rhodobacterales bacterium
TTACTGCGGCCGCGCGCCGCGCGGCCCAACGCCTCCAGCCCGGTTTGTACATCTTCGACCATCAGCAGCGGTGCGTCCGGGCCAAGGCCATCTGGCCGGCGGCTCACCAAAGCTGCTGCCGCCCCTTTTTCCAGCGCTTGAGCGACGAAATCATGGCCATCCCGCGAGGCTTTCAGCGCCACAAACAGATCACCCGGCTGCAGCGTGCGGGTGTCTATGGACACACCTGTCGCGGTCCAGTCCACGGGCGTTGTGCCTCCCGTTGCGGCAGCGGCATCCGCCGCAGTCCAAAGGCTCATGCATGCCCCCCATCAAGCGCGGCAACCGCGACACTGGCTTGTTCGACGTCATCAAAGGGCAGCACATCATCGCCCACGATTTGGCCGGTTTCATGACCCTTGCCACAAATAAGCAACGCATCGCCCGGCGCCAGCATATCGACACCGCGCAAGATCGCTTCGGCGCGGTCGCCCACTTCGGTCGCCTCCGGCGCACCGGCCAAGACAGCGGCCCGGATGGCAGCCGGGTCTTCGCTGCGCGGGTTATCATCTGTCACGAGAACGCTATCCGCGTTCTCCGCAGCCGCTGCCCCCATCAACGGGCGCTTGCCGGCGTCACGGTCGCCGCCTGCTCCGATAATCGCCACAAGTCTCCCCAAAACATGCGGACGCAGTGCCTTAAGCGCTGTCGCGACGGCATCCGACGTATGCGCGTAGTCGACAAACACCGCCGCACCGTTCTGGCGTGTCGCAGCAAGCTGCATGCGACCACGCACGGTCTTCAGATGCGGCAGGGTTTCGAACACCTTGTCCGGTGCATCGCCGGCCGCGATGACCAAGGCGCAGGCCAGCAAAACGTTTTCGGCCTGAAATCCGCCAACAAGGTTCAACCGCGCCTGATGCACGCGGCCCAGATAGGCAAAGCGCACATCCTGGCCGGTTGCGTCAAACCGCTGCGTGAGGCGCGTCAGATCGCCCGTGCCCTGACCGACTGTCAGAACACGTTGCCCACGCGCCGCTGCGATGGCGCGCATTTCGGCGCCGCGCGGGTCATCAATGTTGACAACGGCGGTGCCGTCTTCGGGCAGAACCCGGCGAAACAAGCCAGCCTTGGCAGCGAAATACGCCTCGAACGTGTCGTGATAGTCCAGATGATCCTGCGTGAAATTCGAAAATCCCGCCGCAACCAGATGCACGCCATCCAGTCGGCGTTGGTCGAGCCCATGACTGGACGCTTCCATCGCGGCATGCGTGACACCAGCCGTCGCCGCATCAGCCAGTGCGCGGTGCAGGGTTACGGGTTCAGGCGTTGTATGCGCCAACGGGGCGGTCCAGGCGCCCTCGACCCCCGTTGTACCAAGGTTGACGGCGGCGTGACCCAGTTCTGTCCAGATTTGGCGCACAAAGGTGGACACGGACGTTTTGCCGTTAGTCCCGGTGACAGCCACGATTGTTTCTGGCTGGCTTGCGAACCACAAGGCCGAGGTAAAAGCCAGCGTTTGCCGAGGATCATCAGACAGGATCAGGGCCGCGTCCGACAAGGCCAGTTCCGTTTCTGCCAGTTGTGCGCCTTCGGTATCGGTCAGGATTGCCGACGCGCCCTGACGCAACGCAAAGGTGATGAATTCCCCGCCGTGCACCCGGCTGCCCGGCAGCGCCGCAAACAAAAACCCGGGCTTCACGTCGCGACTGTCAACAGCCAAGCCGGTGATCACCGGATCACGACCGCCCTGCGCTGTAAGCGCCAGCTGGCTCAGAGACTTGGTCGTGCTGCTTTGCGCCATGTACACTGCCTGCACCTAGTTCGAGGTCAGGTGTATATCAGCCAGTGTTCCCGGTTCAACGTCGGGTCTTAACCCTAGCAAAGGCGCCACGCGCGAAATCATTTCGGCCGCGACAGGCACTGCCGTCCACCCGGCGGTGCGACGCAATTCCCCGTACGTGAAGATTTCGGGCTCGTCCAAGGTCACGATCAAGACATACTTGGGGTCGTGCGACGGAAACAGGCTTGCAAAGGTGGCGATCACCTTGTCGTCGTAATATCCGCCATTCGGTTTTGGCTTGTCAGCCGTTCCGGTCTTGCCGCCGACGGCATAACCGGGCACATCCCCAAAACTTGCTGTGCCCTCGGTCACCACCTTGCGCAGCATGCTACGAGACGCTTCCGCGGCCCGGCTGGACATCACGCGCGGTCCATATTGCGGGCCATCCTGCTTCAAAATGGTCGGGCTGACATAGTGTCCACCGTTGGCGATCGCAGCGTAGCCAGCCGCCAGGTGCATCGGGCTGACCGAAATGCCATGTCCATAGGACACTGTCATGGTCGACAACTCGGACCAGTTTTCCGGGATCAACGGGACACCGCCTTGCGCTTCGACAATCTCAAACGGTGTTGGATCCAACATACCCAGCGCTGACAGGAAAGACCGCTGGCGTTCGGACCCGATGGCTTGCGACAGCCGTGCGGTGCCGATGTTCGATGACTTCACGATCACTTTCGTGACGCTCAACTCATTGCCATAGTTGCGAAAATCCCGGATGCGAAACTTACCCCAGCGCAGCGGTCCGCGCGTATCGATCAGGGTTTCCGGGCTGACAAGGCCAAGGTCCATCGCTTGCGCCGTGGTGAAAATCTTGAAGGTGGAACCCAACTCGTACACGCCCTGCACGGACCGGTTGAACAGCGGGCTAACCGATGGATCGTTGCCTTTAGTCGGGGGACGCGGACGATCATTGGGGTCAAAGCTGGGCAGCGACGCGACCGAGATCACCTCGCCGGTGTGCACATCCATCAGGATCGATGTCGCGCCCTTGGCGCCCATGATTTTCATCCCACCATGCAGCACCCGTTCGGCGGCGGCTTGCACGGTCAGATCCAGGGACAGGGTCAGTGGCGCATGCCCGTTGGCCGGATCGCGCAGGTACCCGTCGAACTGTTTCTCGACACCGGCGACCCCGATCACCTCGGCGGCGCTGACCCCTTCCTTGCCGAACGAGGCCCCGCCAAGCACATGTGCGGCCAACTTACCATTGGGATAAAGTCGCATTTCGCGCGGGCCAAACAGCAATCCGGGATCGCCCAGATCATGCACCGCCTGCTTCTGTTCGGGGCTGATTTTCTTTTTGACCCACAGGAACTTGCGCTTTCCCGTGAACGTCTCGAGCAGTTTTTCCTCCTCGAGGTCCGGGAAGATTTCAGCCAAGCCTTTGGCGGCTGCGGCGGGGTCCACCATTTGAGGCGGTTGCGCATAAAGCGAGTGGGTGTCGAAATTGGTCGCCAGAATATTGCCGTTTCGATCCACGATGTCGGCACGTTGCTGCGCAATCACAGCCCCCGGAAGCGAGGCCAGTGGCTCCACCGGTTCTGAGGTCGCCAGATGCCCCATGCGCACGCCGACAACCGCATAGGCGCAAAAGAAAAACAGCGCGAGCACCAAAAGGCGACCTTCGGCGCGGGTTCGGGCGCGATCCTGAATTTCCTCGTGTCGCGCGCGAATGTTATCGCGTTCGATGGCGTCTGGGTTTTCCCCGTTGTCACGTGCGGGCAAAATGCGCGCGAGCGGGCGAAGCGGGGTCCGGATCATGGGCGTTCCGCCTCCATGGTCGATACATCTACTCCGTTAGAAAACATCAGCAAATCGTTGCGCGGAAAACTGACTTGATCCACGCGGCCAAATTGTTCAGCCTTCAGCGGCAGCAAGCCCAGCCGGTCAAAGTTGATCTCGGCCAGATCCAACAGGCGGTCAGG
>CAWUIW010000310.1:0-3747 GCA_963922515.1 uncultured Rhodobacterales bacterium
GTGTGCGGTTTTGTTGTGGTGGATGCTTGGTTTGGCGTTTGTGTCGCTTGTTGTGATCTGGGCGTGTTCGTCGCTTGTAAAAGCGCCTTCAGGAACCCGAATGTCTATCGACGGCAAAAGGCTAGTCTTTCTCAGCCGCCATGACTGTCTTATGCATTCGGCCGCGGACAAGGGACTTTATCAGCTGGCGCGACGCTCTTCAAAGCTCAGCGCGATAAATTGTGGCATGTGATCCCCCATACCGATCACCTTGCCGCTTTTGTCTGTCTTGGTTGACTTTGATGTACCATTTGATCGTGCGGCGGATTTGGGGCTGTCTTTTTTCGCTGGCACAGCGGCGGCTGGTTCTGCTTTTTCCACCTTCATCGGATTGTCGAGGCGGGGGATTTCCTTTTGCACCAGCGTTTCGATCGCTGCGAGGTACTTTTCATCGCGCGGGATACAGATCATCATGGCTTTGCCGTCGCGGCCCGCGCGTCCCGTACGCCCGATGCGGTGAACGTAGTCTTCGGCATGGCTGGGGACGTCGAAATTGAACACGTGGCTGACACTCGGAATATCGAGGCCGCGGGCGGCCACGTCGGACGCGACCAGAAAACGCAGCGCGCCGTCGCGAAAGCCATCCAGTGTTTTCATGCGTTGGCTTTGGTCCAGATCCCCGTGGATCGCAGCGGCGTTGTACCCATATTTCTGCAGTGATTTGGCCAGAATATCGACATCTGACTTGCGGTTGCAGAAGATGATCGCGTTTGTACATGCGTCGCCTTCTGCATCTATCAGCACGCGCAACAGTTTGCGTTTTTCGCTCGCTTCGCGATCACGCCGCGAACCCTTGAACAGGACGACACCTTGTTCGATTGTTTCAGAGGTGGTGGCCTGCCGCGCGACCTCGATCCGCTCGGGTGCACTGAGAAACGTGTTCGTGATCCGCTCGATCTCTGGCGCCATCGTGGCCGAGAAGAACAGTGTCTGGCGGGTGAAGGGGGTCAATGAAAAAATGCGCTCAATGTCCGGAATGAACCCCATGGCCAACATGCGGTCAGCTTCGTCCACCACCATGATCTGCACACCGGTCAACAGCAGCTTGCCACGTTCAAAGTGATCCAGCAGGCGCCCCGGCGTTGCGATCAAAACATCGACGCCCCGGTCGATCAGCGCCTCTTGCTCTTTGAAGGAGACACCGCCAATCAGCAGTGCCTTTGTCAGCTTGAGATGTTTCGAGTAGGTATCGAAGTTTTCGGCCACCTGTGCGGCCAGCTCGCGCGTTGGACATAGTACAAGGCTGCGGGGCATGCGCGCCCGGGCCCGCCCGCGTTCCAAGAGCGAAATCATTGGCAGCGTGAAGCTGGCAGTCTTTCCGGTGCCTGTTTGAGCTATGCCCAGAACGTCCCTGCCATTCAAAGCAGGGGGTATGGCCCCGGCTTGAATGGGCGTCGGCGATGTATAGCCCGCCTCTTCAACTGCCTGAAGGACCTTTGGGTTCAAACCCAGATCTGAAAACTTGGTCATGTGTATCCGCATTTTTGCGGACACTGACTTGGCCCGCCCATCCCGTCATTTCGGGCATAACAGGCCCGTGGCACACTAGATAGTGCGCGCGCGTCACCTAGCAAAACTTGGTGCGGTGGTCAAATCCGCGAGAGGTTTCAACCCGATTTTGGGTAAGTGTTTCGGAATGCGCGACAATCGGGTCACTTGTCGCCGAAATGTTTCGCAATTTTCGCGGCCAGATTCAGGTCGCAGATCCGTAGCAGCCCGCTTTCGGCCAACCTTGAGCGCAGAGCCGGGCTGTCGGCTGCCACCTCGTCGAAAAAGTCCTGCAGGCCCGTTTCTCCGTCACCTTCGACAATCTTTTGGAGAGCGTCATGCAAGGTTGTCCCATTCGCTTGTGCGGGCGCCAGATCTGCGCGATAGGCACCCTTGTCCAGACGGTAGTCAAACCGGGCACGCCAATCGTCCCAAGACGTGGCATGCCTATGCAGCAGCGCCACGTTGACAAGGTCGGTTTCTCCCGGGTTCATCAATACACCTTGAAACGCATTGTGGATCCGCAGCTCGATCCCGGTGTTGCCCGTCCGCACAAACAGCTTTCCAGCCACGTGGCTCAGGAACCCACCCTTCAAAAGGGCGCCAAACCTTGGATACAAGACCGCCACCCGCGAGGCCCTGTCAGGTCCGGCGGGAATGAAACGTTTGTAGGCAGTTCCGTCGCCGGACAATTGCTCGTCGGGTCGAACGCGGGCGCAAAAGTCATGGATCGGCAGGGCCGCAAGGTGATCCGCGATACTGCCATTTTCTGGAAGCAGAAACTCGTCGACATCGATGTGGATCAGCCAGTCGACCTCTGCCGGTCTGGAATAGGCGTGGGTCGCGTTGCGAGATTGCCGAACCTGGTGTTTCACCGGCGGTTTCCCGCTACGTTGTTTCCAGTATGCCTTGGTGCAAGGGATCACCCGAACTTTTGGATGCGCTTTGAGTTTGGACTGCGCCGCGGCGGATGGTGTGTCTGCGTCCGGTGCATCCAGATACAGGTACAGGCGCTGTGCCCCCAGATCGATGTGATGCGCGGCAAAGGCAAGTACATCGTCATCCGGGGCCTTTACGGTGGCCACAAGACCCCATCGGACGTCACTTTCCATTTATGCGGGCCTTGATCGTTTGCAATCGCGCAAAGATGGACCTGTCGTCCGTCATCACAAGCCGCAACATGTTCTGCGCCAGTGGCGCGATCGTGTCGTCCCGTTCCGACAACCGCCACAGCCGCGCCAGCATGTTCCTGTCTGCATCTCCGCGGCTCAGGGAATACCTTGGCATATCAAAGGCAAGCGGTGGTTTCTTAATGCCTGCCGAGCGCCTGTAGGGTCGGCTGCCGGGCCGTCCGCTCATCCGACGTTCGCTGTCGTGCATCTTGACCATGTCAAACAGCATCATCAGGCCCATGCCGCAGACGCGCTGATCCGCGGTCACGCCATGATCCGCAAAGGTAGTGGCGGCCGAGATCTGCCAACGGATCGGCAAAGTCTTTACAAACTCGGGCCCTTCTTCATCCCAGATGCGCAGAAACATCCGCAACGCGAAGGATGGGAAATCCGACTTGCGCAGGGTTGCAATCAGCATGGCGTGTAACAACACCAGTTCGCTGTGCCCAGCCAAGGCGGTGGCCAATTCGTGCCGCCGAATCCCGGCGTGGTGCTGGGGCAGCGCCATTAGCGGTGGGGGTGTGACAACTTTCGCGCGCATGAGCTGCGCGAGATCCACATCTTCAGGCGGCAACACCTGTTCCAGATGCGTGAGCGGCATCTGCTTCGACTCGAACTGCCGCATGACGCTGTAATAGCCGCCGCGGTAAATGTGGTCTTGCATGTGTGCCTCGGATGCGTTGGCCGATCAGATCATCATCTCTTTCGTCGCAGTCAGGCGCAAGTCGGGATAGTCGCGTTCCACGCGATCAATGTCCCACTGTAGCCGTGTCAGGTAAACAACGTCGCCATCATGATCATGGGCAATGTGCTGCTTGTTGGTGTTGATGAACTTGTCGATCGCAAGCTTGTCGCCTTGAACCCAACGTGCAGAGGTAAACTGGCTGGTTTCGAACCGGACGGGCAGGCCATACTCCAGTTCAATGCGGCTGGCCAAAACCTCGAACTGCAGTTGTCCGACCACACCGACAATGAAACCAGAGCCGATATTGGGTTTGAAAATCTTGGCGGCCCCTTCTTCGGCAAACTGCATCAGCGCCTTTTCAAG
>CAWUIW010000311.1:0-3708 GCA_963922515.1 uncultured Rhodobacterales bacterium
GTTGCCGGCGACTTTGTCAGCATCGAAAACATGCAGCGGACGATTGCGATCAAAGGTAAAGAAATTGGTGACGTCGACCAAGGCTGAAATCGGGCGCAATCCAATTGCCTTCAGCCGGTCTTGCAGCCATTGCGGGCTTGGTCCGTTTGTCACCCCGCGAATGACACGGCCGGCAAAAACTGGACAACCGCTCAGCGTGTCTTCGTCTATAGTCACGGCCACCGGGCAGGGAAAATTGCCCTCAATCCTGTCAATGCCCTTGGTCTTCAACGTGCCCAAACCACGGGCAGCCAGGTCGCGCGCAATCCCTTCAACACCCAGCGCATCAGGACGGTTGGGCGTAATCGCAATCTCGATCACAGGATCCACCTTGGATGGCGCATTCGCGCCCAGCCAATCTACGAAGCGATCGCCCACGTCACCAGACGGTAACTCGATGATGCCGTCATGCTCGTCGGAAAGTTCAAGCTCACGCTCCGACGCCATCATGCCATGGCTTTCGATACCGCGAATTTTTCCGATACCGATCGTGGTATCGATACCGGGCACATACACCCCGGGTTTGGCAACCACCACGGTAATACCGGCGCGGGCATTCGGCGCGCCGCAAATGATTTGCAACTCACCCTCATCCGTGGCCACCTTGCACACACGCAACCGGTCGGCATCGGGGTGTTGTTCGGCTTCCAGTACCTTGCCCAAAGTAAATGGCGCAAGGGACGTCGTGGGGTCGATAACCTCTTCGACTTCAAGGCCCAGATCCGTCAACGCGTACAGAATATCGTCCAGCGACGCCTCTGTTTCGAGATGTTCCTTCAGCCAGGACAACGTGAATTTCATCGGAATTCCCCCGCGCGTTCGTATCGCTGTGCCAATGACAAAGAATAAGCACCGATGCAAGCCGGGCCACTCGCCCAAAATGACATTGCTCCCGTCGTGGTGGCGAACCCGTCGCAGTCACCATCGCCGTCACGGATATGTCGGCGCACGCCCCATGATCTCGTCAAGTTGCCAGCCGATCCACCCATGAGGGATGAAGTGACCACCGGGATGTATGTCCAAGCGGACCGGACCGCCAGCCGGGCAATCCGTCCATGTTGTGCGCTCAAACGTCAGCCAGGACACCGCTTGCCACGGCCCCTCTGACACGCCCGGGCCACAGTCAAACTTCTCTCGCCACAACGCGACGGGATAAGTTTGGTCGCCGCCGGGTCCGGACGGAAAGTCCATCACAGTATCTGCCAAGCCGTGCACATGGCGGATTTCTTTTGGTGCCTCGGCGCACCTTTCGGTTTGCCGCAGTGTGCCCGCGACCGCGATCAGCGCTGCGACCTCGTTCCCGTTTTCACATACGTAGCGCCAGGCCATTGCGGAACCAAACGAGTATCCCGATACGAATATCTGCGTTCGGTCGATTGGGTAATGCCGGGCAGCATCTTCCAGAACCGCCGCGGCGAAGGCGACATCATCCGTGTCCTTGCGCCAAAAGTTCCAGGTTCGGCCCAGCCCATTCGGCGCCAGCAACAACACCCCGCGTCTGCGCGTATGACCAGAAATGCGCCTGTGATTCACAACCAGATCGCCCTGGCGCATCCAACCGTGAAAATGCAAAAGAACAGGCATTGCGCTTTCACCGTCCCACCCATCCGGTGTACGCAGGTGATAGGACCGGTCGCCCAGCAAACAGGCTGTATCGACACCACAAGCCGGACGGTCATTCGCGCCAGCCGCGCCTGCCAAAATTGCCAACAAAAGAACCACGTACTTCATGCGTTCGACTTTCGCCGCATGGCTGTCCATGTCACGTCACTTTCCCGTGGGGTCTGCCTTGGCGTCGGCATTCCGCGCCTCTACCGCCTTGAGCCAGCGATTGACGAGGAAAATTGGGGCAAAGACAATCGTCCAACCCATCGTGTTTATGGCCGTGTACACCAGCTTTTGCTGAAAAGGCATGTCAGAGCGCCACATGAAAACATGGGCAACTATGATCGCGGTCACCATGGCTCCGACGATGAATACTGTGCGCCTGGGTGTCATGAAGATGGCGTATCCGGACTGGGCCCAAAAAGCGGGCCCAAAAATACGTGCAGCACCATGGTTGCAATGAAGAACAGCGTCACAAGCGTGGTCGTGTTCAGGCAGAACCGATGCAAATCCCACCGAAAAGCGATTTCGTGCATGCGGCCCTCGATCACAATTTCCTCTTCCAAATCCGATCCGCGCCCTTGTCCCAGTCGAAAGCATTGTAGGCACATAACGCCAAGGATGAGATAGGCAATCATTTCCAACAGCAAGATGCCTTGTTCCAAGCGGCTTTCCACGAAACTGACCAGCATGATCCCAACGATCGCGGTCATCAACGAAATGTGGGTCAACAACGCCCCTGCTTTTGTGTCGATGATGTCCAGGATGTCCCATTGGGCCTGAGCCGCCGAGATACTACGTTCGGCCATCTGGCGGTCGACCATGGCTTGCAGAACGGTTTCCCGTTCTTCCGACACAAAGTAAGGGCGCAAAAAAGTGTAAAGATGATTGGGCACATCAAGCGGCATCGGCGTCTCCTGATCCTGCTTGCCGTGCATGATACTTGCGCGGCAAGATCGATCAACACCGATCACATTCAGTGCACGTTGCTCTAGCGGCTTAGCCCTGCGTGCAATGTCGGCATATCGAGCGCGGCGAAGCCATAATGGCGCAACCAACGCAAATCGCTTTCAAAAAATGCCCTTAAGTCCGGGATGCCGTATTTCAACATGGCGATCCGGTCGATCCCCATGCCAAAAGCAAAGCCCTGCCACTGGTTTGGATCGATGCCGCCCGCTTCTAGCACCTTTGGGTGCACCATGCCGCTGCCCAGAATCTCCAGCCAGTCATCGCCTTCGCCGATCTTCAGCGTGCCGCCTTCCCAAGAGCAGCGAATGTCGACTTCGGCGGATGGCTCCGTGAACGGAAAATGCGAAGCACGGAACCGCAGCTCAACATCGTCCACCTCGAAAAACGCTTTGACGAACTCTTCCAGCACCCATTTCAGGTTGGCCATCGAAATGTCTTTGTCGATCGCCAGTCCTTCGACCTGATGGAACATCGGTGTGTGCGTCTGGTCGTAATCGGCCCGATACACCCCGCCCGGGCAAATGATGCGCAGTGGCGCACCCATGGCTTCCATCGATCGGATTTGAACCGGCGAGGTGTGGGTTCGCAGCACGTGCGGTGGACGGTTATCGCCTTCGGCACGGTGCATGTAAAACGTATCCATTTCCGCGCGCGCCGGGTGATGCGATGGAATGTTCAGCGCATCAAAATTGTACCAATCAGTGTCGATCCGCGGGCCTTGTGCCACCGAGAAACCCATTTCAGCAAAGATCGCAGTGACCTCTTCGCTGACTTGAGAAATCGGATGCAACGTACCATTTCGGCGATCGCGGGTGGGCAGGGTCACATCCAGCCATTCTGACTTCAGGCGCGCATCCAGGGCCGCATCGGCAAGTGCCATTTTTTTTGCGGACAAAGCCGCGTTTATTTCGTCTTTCAGGGCATTCAAAGCAGGACCAGCAACCTGGCGTTCTTCCGGGGTCATCTTGCCCAGTTCGCGCATTTTCAGCGAAACTTCACCTTTTTTGCCAACCGCCGACACACGGATTGCTTCAAGCGCGTTTTCATCGCCTGCATCCGCAATCTGGCCAAGATACTTTTGCTTGAGGTCGTCCA
>CAWUIW010000312.1:0-3683 GCA_963922515.1 uncultured Rhodobacterales bacterium
ATGGGCAAGATGTCGAAGTAGTTCGGCACATAGGTCAGGGTAAACATACCCACGATCTGTGATGCCGGATCGTTGAAAAAATGCTGCAAGTTCAAAGAATTGATATAAGTCTTTTCAAAGGCGCCGTAGGTATCAAGCGCGGCCATGCACATCGCTGTGAAAAAGAACAGGCAGATATGCGCCCAGTACACCTGCCATATCCGGAACCCCACGCGCGCAGTGCCCATCCACCATCCCTTGCGCAAGAAGCTGCCGCCAAAAGCAATGGCCGAGGCCATGCCCGAGCAGAAAACGAAAATCTCTGTCGCGTCGGAGTACCCAAACCGCGCCGGGATCCAGCCCGTCCAGGCGTTGCCGGGGATATGCGCGATCAGAATGATATACATCGCGATGCCGCGAAAAAAATCCAGACGCGGGTCGCGGGTGGTGGCCGCAGGTGCCGCGGACACAGTCGCTGCAGGCGGGTAATCAGTTGTGGGCGACGTGATCGCCATGGGTCTTTCCAATCCTTATTGCGCAGGAACGCCTTGCAAGGTCGGCAAATCTCTTGCCGCCTCGATCAGCGTGCGCCGCGCGGCCGCGTAGCCGTCTTCCGTGCCAGCGCGACGCGCCTGCCGTTCATCAAGCATCACTTCCGCCTGGTCCACATAGCCGGAGCGTATGCCGGCATCGATCGTCAAACGTTCGAAAATGTCGCGTTGGGCGTGGCTGCCACCGGCGCTTTGCATTTTTGGCCGCGCGGCTGCCAGGTTGCGAAAGGCTGCGCTGTAATCACCTTCGCCAAACGCGTGTAAACCCGTTGCTGCGGCCACACCCGGATCGGCCATACGTTGACTGACATCACACTGCGTGTAGGTAGCGTCGGCCGAAATGCGTTGTAGCATCCGCGCCGCAGCGTCTTGGCGGTTGTCGCCGGTCAAGGCCAGCAGGTAGTGCAAATCGGCAAAGATCAGGCAGCCATCCTCGGTGCGGGTTGTGCAGATATCGGCAAGCTCTTCCCAGCGATGACCGATGTCCACCCCTTCCAGCTCTAGCCGCGACAACAATGACGTGGCATTTGAAATGTCGCGATAATCATCTGTGCGATCTGCCCGGATTTCCCGATCATACAGGTCCAGCACAACATCAATCTCGCCAAGATCAAGATGCATCAGCGCTTTATGCCACCACACATGATATCTGAAATTGTTACAGTGGCTCCATGCAGCCTCGCGGCCGGTCAGCCATTCGATGCCCGCCTTGGCGTTAGCCGTCATGTCGTGCACATGCGCGACTGCGTGCAGGCCCCAGGCATCATCTGGCGCCATCCACAGCGCCTGCCGCCCCGCAATCTCTGCCTTGGCATAATCGCCCGTTTCTTCCAGCGCAAAGGCATGGCATCCAAGAAGGTACCCACGCCCGACGTGGTCCGGCGCGTAGGCCGGCATCACCCGTTCGATCGACTGGCGCATGCCCACGGCATCGCCAAGCACAAAGCGAATGGCATGGCTGATCTTCATCGCCAAGCTGTCGGCCGGATGTCTCTCAAGAATTCCTTCAAGTACACCAACGGCTTGGCTTGGTCGTCCGGCAATCCAGACATTCAGCGCATCCACGTATCCCCGTTCGCGCGCCGTGATCTGACCGTTTTCAGCATAGGACATCGCATCATTTAATGCGGCCTGCGCCGTGGCCATCAACTCGCGTCTGCCCAACAGGATGTAAAACATTCCCTTGACCGCATGGGCCTGTGCAAACGCGGGCTCAATGTCCAGCACTTTGCCAAGATGCTGCGGTGTCGCGGCCGAATGCGCCAAGAACGCCAGCATGGTATCGTTCCACGCGTCGCACGCTGCGGTCGATACAAGCGACGTGGTTTGTCCAAAAACATCTTGCTGCATGCGCGCACTCACACCTTTCACGTTACGTTTGCCCTGCCTTAGCAAAGAGTATGGTGTGGGAATAACGGTATTGCGTCGTCTAACGCATTGGTGAAATCGCGTGTGGGGTTTTGCGAGAAGTGTTGCCAATCACCGCCCGTGAAATCGGCGTTCTTTCGCTGAATATGACAAAAGTTCAAAGACTTGTCATTCCTCAAAGGGCGCCGAAGATTTAAGCACTGCATCCGTGTCCGCCCCGAACACCGGCGGCGGGCGTCTGTACGTGACGGGGGTGCGCGAGAAATTCAAAGGGTTTCCGAGCAAAGTCACTTTCCCCGGATCTGCCTCCATCTCGAAAGACATGTTGCGCGCTTCGACCTGATCCGACGCAAAGACCTGATCAAGGCGCTGCACCGGTCCTACCGGTACTTTCAACGCCTGCAGACCTGCCAAGACTTCGTCCATGGTCTTTTGTTCCAACGCCGGTCGCAACACGGCATTGAGGGCATCACGGTTGGACAGGCGCGCCGGATTGGTCGCGAAACGCGTATCCATGGATAGCTCGGGAACATCAAGAAAAGCCGTGAAGCGCTTGAATTGGCTATCATTTCCAACCGCAATAATGACGTGACCATCTTGGGTGGCGTATACATCGTATGGCACGATATTCGGGTGCCCGTTTCCACGACGCAACGGCACCTGATCGGTCTGCAGATAATTGACACCTTCGTTGATCAACCAGGCAATCTGCGCATCGACCAAGGACAGATCGATATGCTGGCCTTCGTCAGTCTGATCACGATGCCGAAGCGCGGCCAGCAAGCCCACGGTTGCGTACATGCCGCACATGACATCCGCGATGCCCACACCGACTTTCATGGGCGATCCATCAGGCTCTCCGGTCAAGGACATGATCCCGCCATAGCCTTGGGCCATCAGATCGTAGCCGGGCTGGTCACGATTGGGACCAGTTTGACCAAAACCCGAAATTGAACAGTAAACAAGCCGGGAGTTGACCGCCGACAAACCCGGATAGTCCAAACCATATTTGGATAACCCACCCGGCTTGAAATTTTCGATGACGATATCGGCCATGGTCGCCAGGCGTTTCACCTCGACCTGGCCCGCCGGTTCCGTGATGTCGATCGCGACGGACCGTTTGTTGCGATTGGCTGACATGAAGTAAGCGCTCAGATCGCTGTCGACCCCATTTTCGTCCGCAACATAGGGCGGCCCCCACTGCCGCGTATCATCGCCGCCGGTGACCGGATTCTCGATCTTGATCACCGATGCGCCCAGATCCCCAAGCAATTGGGTGCAGGTGGGACCTGCCAGAATACGTGATAAATCAAGCACTTTGACCCCACTCAATGGGCCCTTTGGCGTCTCAGATGCGGCCATCATATCCTCCCGGTTCGATCTCGGCGGCAATCACCGTGAACCGGTCGGAAGTCATAGCGGCCTCGAGTGCCACACGCAATTCGGAACGCGATCGTACGGTCACGCCGTGCCCCCCGGCCGCGCGCCCCATGGCGGCAATATCGTGGCGTGCAAAGTCGACGCCGCGATTGGGCAGTTGTCGTTGTCGCTGTTTCAGTTCTATCAGGGCCAGACTGGCGTCGACGAACACCAGGAAAATCGGGGCGACCCCCAGCTCTGCCGCCGTTGTCAGTTCGCCCGCAACCATCAGAAAACCGGCATCCCCGGAAAAACTGACGACCGGTTTGGTCGGGTTTTTCAGCTTCATACCAATGGCCATCGGTACCGCGCATCCCATTGTGCACAGTGCAGAAGACTGGATCAGACCGCGGGGCGCGGGGCAGG
>CAWUIW010000313.1:0-3613 GCA_963922515.1 uncultured Rhodobacterales bacterium
TTCGGCAAAAAGCGCCGCTTTGTTTTGTTGTTGGCGTGGCTGACATTGTTGCCAGACATCGGGCCTTTTCCGGTCAGTTCGCAACGACGCGACATGGGTTCTTCCTTTGTCTCATGAAACGCGAGCCGTATGCCACCGCGTTAAATACAAGGGGCGCCGCCAATGGCTGCGCCCGAAAACTGGTGCGCGGTGCATAAGGGGAATCGCGCGCCGGGTCAAGCAAGCTGTGACAAAAAACCCGCATGTGGTTTGGCCCGGCGGTGTTACACCGCCGGGCCATGGTTCAGGCAAAGGCGCTGCGCGCCGCAACAGCCTTGGGGTGCGCATCTACCTTGCGTTTGCGGGGATGCTGCGTGCCCGTTTCGACGAAGTGACCAAACTCTTCAATCGACTCGCCAAGGACTTTGTTGAACTGGCGTTTCATTGCCCAACCCATGAAGACAGAGAACGGAAACGCCAAGTCCGCGCCCAGTTCCATGGTCACGCGGGTGGTGTCCGGTCCGGTGGCATGCAGCGTCCACTGGTTGGCCAACCTTCTGACAAATCCGGGCATCTTATCTCCGGTCGCCGAATACAGGATGGTGTGTCGGTCCACATCGTAGCGCTCGATCGTTTCCGTGAACGGGCCAAGGCTGGTCTGGCAAACCCGGCCGACGCAGGGCGCATCTTTGTGCACCGGTACACCCCCTCGGGCACGCGAAGTATAGACGCCACTTGCCCATGCGCCGACATCGGAAAACTCCGGACCCAGCGCTTGCCACACCTCAGCCACCGGCTTGCGAACGGTCAGGGACTTGGTGATTTTCATACCTTGCCCCTTATCCAATAATCTGTCCGCCCATCGCATAACCGCCCTCGGCGGTCTCTTCGATATGGACGTTTATGTATTGCGTGACGTCGCCTTTCCCGGCGGCTTTGGCCACATCGGCAAGGCCATTCGTGAGAGCACCGACAATGCTGGCTTTTTCTTCCTTGCTCCAGGCGGCTTGCGGTACTGCGACTTTGATTGTGGGCATTTCAGGCTCCATGATCTGTTGTGAACTTGTTTTGCATCGCGCGATGCAATATAAATGACAGACGTCGCCCTGTTTTGCAACAGGTGATGCAAAACAAATCGAGAGTTGCATGCCACGCCCAAAATCCTTTGATGAAGATAACGTGCTGACCTGCGCGATGATGACCTTCTGGCACCTCGGTTATGACGCCACCACCTACCGTGTCCTCGAGAGTGAAACCGGGGTGGGTGTACGCAGCATGCATAACACGTTCGGCGAGAAAGATGACCTGTTCGATCAAGCATTGGCCCGGTACCACCTGATGGCAAAAAACGTCATCGATCAGGTCTTTGACCCACCGGGGGTGTCCGCCATCCAGATGATGTTTCAAGGCATGGTGATGCCAAAAGAGCCGGAAGACATTGCCAATTCAGGATGCCTGATGGTCAATACTGTGTTTGAAGTTCCGGAAAAACCAGCGGAAATCGAAGCCCGCATTCAAGCTTACAGACAAATGTGGATTGATACCTTTCAAGCCGCGCTATCGGCTGACGATGTCCCGGAGGCTGATGCGCGTGCCGAGTTTCTGCTGGGGGCACTCTGGGGAATACTGAGCCAGATCAGGCTGACCGGACGGACCGAAGCCGCCGCTCCTATGTCCAAGGTTATTGTGGAAACCGTTGAAAGCTGGCGCTAGCCTGACCGAAGTCCTGCCAGCATTTGCTCTGCTGCCGCAGAGGGTGACAGGCGCCCGTCTGCAACTTTTGATCCCAATTCGTTCAGGCGCCGCTGCGCGGACCCGGTGGACAATTGCGCCAAAAGGTTGGATCGCACCTCTTCTTCGAACCAGTGACGGGCTTGCGCGGCACGGCGCCTTTCCCAGTGGCCCTGCTCGCGGCGCCACGCAACAAGGGCTTGCATGTCCGCCCACGCGTGCTCCAAACCGTCTTCTTCCAAGGCGGAAACGGTCAGCGCTTTGGGAAAGCCTTCGGGATCCTGCGCCCTTTTTCGCAAAAGGCGCAGCGCGCTGGCATAATCTGCCCGGGTGCGCATCGCCGCTGGTTTCAGGTCGCCATCGGCCTTGTTCACAAGAATGATGTCGGCGATTTCCATGATGCCCCGCTTTACCCCCTGCAACTCATCACCCCCCGCGGGTGCCAACAAAAGAAGGAACAGGTCGGACATCTCGGCAACAACGGTTTCAGACTGGCCAACCCCCACCGTTTCGATCAGAACCACATCGAATCTGGCGGCCTCGCACAGGCTGACAGCTTCGCGCGTCCGGCGCGCCACCCCGCCCAAATGCGTTTGACTGGGCGACGGACGAATAAAAGCCATGGGTTCACGGCTAAGCCGGTCCATACGGGTTTTGTCCCCAAGAATGGATCCACCGGACCGTGCGCTTGATGGATCCACTGCCAGGACCGCCACGCGCAACCCCTGCCCGATCAACATCATCCCGAACGCTTCAATAAAGGTGGATTTGCCCACTCCGGGGGTGCCCGAAAGCCCAATCCGCAACGCTTGGCGGCCGGTTTTGCCAACGTGGTCCAATAGAGCGTCTGCGTCGGCGCGATGATCCTGGCGCTGACTTTCGACAAGCGTTATTGCGCGCGCAAGAGACCGCCGATCGCCATTCAATATCTTGTCACCCAGGGCTTGTATCTGCATCACTGCGCCTCGTTGATGTGGCCGTGTACATGCCTCGGTTGGTTTCCCTTTGTCCAGTGTGGAGCCGGAAAGAATGCGCGCTAGAGCAAGAGCTTTGACAGTGGCGGCTTTGCTGGTCCTGCCATCCCTGGCAAGTGCACAGGAAACAGCCGGGCGGTACGCCGTGCGGGCTCTGGGCGTCAAGGTTGGCGAACTCGTGATGACCGGGGCCGCCAGCGAAACGAAATATACCGTTTCATCCCAGTTTACGACGACAGGCATGGTGGGGGCCGTGGCTGGCGTGAAGTTCCTTTTGCGGGCAACGGGCGCCCGCAAAGGCCAAGACTTTCACCCTCGGTCGTACACGGAAGAAATGGACACAGGTGAACGACAGTCCGAGGCCAGCCTGTCCTATTCCGGCGGAGTGGCGCGGGGCGGCGGAGAAAAAGCCCAAAGCAACCGCAAGTACAAGGTCAGCGATGGCCAGCAGCGCGGGGCGGTCGACCCGCTCACAGGCATGTTCATGGTGATGCGCGACCAACCGGCAGACACGTTGTGCAACATCCGACAAAAAGTCTTTGACGGTGAGCGGCTGACAGAGTTGGAACTCGGCGCGCCAATGGCAAAAGGCGGACAAGTGGTATGCGAAGGGCAGTTTCGGCGCCTTGCGGGATACTCAGCCGAAGATTTGCAAAACAACGGTCGGTTCAATCTGAGTGTCACCTATGAACCAGTTGGCGATTTGATGCGTGCAACCCGGATGCGCGCTGAAACAATATATGGTCCGGCCAGCATCGTCCGCCGCTAGACGCCGCGGCTTTGCCCGCGCATAACGGCCCAATGACGCCCAAACTGCCCATCGATGACGCGCTGCCCGCGGTTCTGAATGCGGTCAAGACGCACCGGCGCGCCGTGCTGCAGGCGCCTCCTGGTGCGGGCAAGACAACCCGTGTGCCTTTGGCGCTGCT
>CAWUIW010000314.1:0-3600 GCA_963922515.1 uncultured Rhodobacterales bacterium
CACCGTCATTGGTGTCGATCAGCGACCAGCACGTGTTCGAGAACTTCGCCGGGAACACTTTCGAACCGGTGAGCGCGCCGCGTACGGCGTTCGCGCACACTTTCGCCTGGCTGTTCGCCGAGAACCCGGATTTCGGCATGTCGCCTTGCTGCGAGGCATCGCCCAGAACATAGATATCCGCATCGGCCTTGGTCGACATGTCCGCCGCGTTGACAGGCGCCCAATTGCCGTCGGTCACGCCAGCCAAGTCTGCGATCCGGCCCGCCTTCATTGCGGGAATGACATTACAGACATCGACCTTGGTTTCTTCGCCGTCGATCGTCAGGGTCATGGCCGCAGGATCAACCGATACCTCACCGCCACCAAAGTCAGACCCGATCCAGTCGATCATGCCTTCGTAGTGGTTGGCCCAACCTTCCTGGAACAGGGCCATTTTCGAGAATTTCTCTTTCGGATCTGCCACGATGATCTTGGCCGTCGGGTTGTTGGCTTTCAGGAAATGCGCGACCATCGAAACCCGCTCATAGGGTCCAGGGGGGCACCGGTACGGGTTCGGTGGGGCCACCATGGCAAAAACCCCGCCTGCGGGCATCGACATCAATTGCGCTTTCAATAGCTCTGATTGTGACCCGGCCTTGTAGGCATGCGGCATCGCGTTTTGCGCCGAGAGGTCCCAGCCGTCAACAGCGCCATCGACAAAGTCGATACCGGGGCTCAGGATTAATTTGTCATACGGCATGGACCCGCCACCGGCGAGAGAGACAGTCTTGGCATCGCGATCTACTCCGACGGCCCAGTCATGAACCACGTTCACGCCGCCCGCGGCCAGCGTTCCATAGGAATGGCCAATATCCGCGATGTTCTTGATCCCGCCGAGATACAGGTTCGAAAAAAAGCAGGTATAGTAGGTGCGGGTGGGTTCAATCAGCGTGACGTCGACCGCGCCCTTGCTGTCCTTTGCGATGTAGCGCGCGGCTGTTGCACCACCGGCACCGCCGCCCACGACAACCACGCGGGGCTTACCGTGACCGTCGGCCTTGACCATTGGGGCCGCCAGAGATGCAGCTACGGCCGCCGAAGTGCCGAGAAACGCCCTTCTGTTTAAAGCCATTTTTTGTCCTCCCATGACTTTGCTTGTTATTCTTCAATAGTGGCGAAATAGGCCGCGAGCGCGGCGATTTCGTCATCACCGAGCCGACCGGCAATCATCTGCATGACCGGATGATTGCGCTGTTTGTTCTTGTAGGCATGCATGGCCACAACAAAATCGTCTTCGGGCCAATACACGATGGATGGAATGCCATCATCTCCACCTGTTGCCTGGTGGCAGGTCGTACACTCCCCGCTCAGGTATGCGCCGTAATCCGGGTCACCCTGAAGCGCGAGGATCGCTGGATCCAGGTCATGATCAACAGCGGCCGCTGTTGGATCGGCCTCTGGAATATCAGCCGGGCTATCAGAATATGTGCGCAGGTAGGCGATCAGATCGTGGCGCTCCTGTGCGTCCTTGATGCCGCGGAAACTCATGCGGGTGCCACTGGTCATTGCGCGTGGATTTTCAAGAAAGACATCCAAGGTTTCTGCATGCCATTCCAACCCGCCGGCGCCTGCCCGTTCGAAGCTCTTGGAGTACCGAAAGTCGTCATGGCTGCCCGCAACGCGGCCAAAGATGCCATTCAGATGCGGCCCAATGCGATGGCGCGCGCCGTCGCCCACCTGATGGCACCCTTTGCATTGCGCAAAAGCCTTTTCACCGGCCGCGGCATTGCCCAGCTCGCTGGCATCGGCGGTGCAAGCCATTGTCGCAATCGCACAACTCGCCAGTATATGCCGAAAGGCGGTCATATCATTGCCCCACGCTTTTGAGATATGCGGACACAGCAGCAATCTCTTCTTCTTTGCGCAGGCCGGAAAAGGACATCTTCGTCCCCTTGATGTGTGATTTCGGCTTGGCCAGGAAGCCGGCCATCTCTGCATCGTCCCAAACCCGGCCGTCTTCGCCCGCTGCCACAAAACTTGCCGAGTACCGGAACCCGTCGAGCCCCCCGATCGGTCGACCAAAAACGTTGTTCAGATGCGGGCCGGTTTTGTTCTTTGCGCCCGCACCGACCTGGTGACAGGCTTGGCATTTCTTGAAAACCTTTTCGCCTGCGGCGATCAGGGCATCGCCGGGATCGGCCTCTTCTGTATTGGGGCTTTCTGCGGCTTCGGTCGTATCGGTGTCCACCTCTTTCGCCGCGGGTGCGGCCACTGGAACGAAGGATGGGCCGTCTGCAGAAAAGGTCGGCAATCCGTCAACCGTGGCGTGGTTCATCACTGAATCCGATCCGCCTTCGGCCGGGGTTTCGACCAGGAAAACAGAACGCATGGAGATTTCGACAGTGTCTTTGCAGTCTTGCATGCAAGGCTCTTGTCGCCACTCAGCATATTCGAGGTCTGGACGATCGTCGATCACGAAACCTTCCATGTTGTACATGTTGAATTCCGCGAAATTCTCCTGCGACAGCTCAAAATCGTCGTCCACAAGATCGTTGGAGTAGAGAATGTACGCCACGATGGCATAGGTCTCATCTGCTGTCAGGGTGCCCGCTTCGCCAAAGGGCATAGACCGAGAGATGTAGTCCCATGCCGTCGACAAATAGGGCCAATACGACCCAACGGTTTTCACGGGGTCTTCGTCGGCCAACGTGTCAAACCCGCCTGCCAGGACAGGCCAGTTGTCCACGCCTTCGGCAAAATCGCCATGACAGGACGCGCAGCGATCTGCGAACACCTCCTCGCCGGTCCACACGTCGCCCGATCCTTCAGGCAGACCGCGCCCATCCGGTAATACGTCCACGTCCCAAGCCGCAATTTCCTCCACCAGCGCGGGGCGGCCCAGACCATATGTTCCATCGATCGACGGGGCCGGTGCCGTAAGGTTTGCGGCGGCTGCCAGCTGTTCGGCGGCGGCCGCCTGTATCTCTGCGATCTGCTGTTGCAGCTCGTCCGCCCGGCTGGCTTCTGCCATTGCGGTTTGAGTGGCCGTCGCGGCGCGGTTCGATACGGTATCAAAGCGGCGCTCAAGAGAGTCAATTTGATCCGCTGCATAGTCGCGGGCCGTGATCCCATACGCCAGACCCAGAAGCAGCGCTGTCCCGCTCAGGGCGGGGACCAAGATGTTAGGAGACTTCGACATTCTCGGCGATCCCTTCTGCGTTCACGTACCAAGTTTGGATACAATTGTTGTGATAGACGGCGTTTTCGCCGCGTTGCTCGCGCAACTGTTCTTTGGTCGGCTGGACGTAACCGGTGTCGTCCATGGCCCGGGCCTGCAGCAGCATCGGTGCTCCGTCCCAGATCGTGTCGAGGTAGAAGCGTGTGAGCGCCTTTGTGTCGCCTTGTTTGCCCAATCGTGCAGTTTCCCACGTGACACCGCCATTTTTGGAGACATCGACGCGGGTGATCTGCCCGTGGCCTGACCAAGCAAGGCCAGAGATGACCATTGGGCCTGGGCCGTGCTTGATGGGCATCTGGGGCGAGGGGGCCGTGATCACGGATTTCGCATCCATCACCCAGGTCCATTTCCGGGCCGTGCCATCTTCATACACGTCTGTGTAT
>CAWUIW010000315.1:0-3584 GCA_963922515.1 uncultured Rhodobacterales bacterium
CCAGGAAATCATGACGGATCCGTCCTATGCCGGGCAGATCGTCACCTTCACCTTCCCGCATGTCGGCAATGTTGGCGTCAACCCGCAAGACGATGAAACCGCCGAACCGGTCGCGGCCGGCATGGTAGTAAAGTGGAACCCGACCGAGCCAAGCAACTGGCGCAGCGCCGAACCCTTGACAGACTGGATGGCCCGGCGCGGCCGGATTGCAATTGGGGGCGTGGATACCCGTCGCCTGACACGCGCCATTCGGCAACAAGGCGCGCCTCACGTCGCTTTGGCACACAGTCCGGACGGGAAGTTTGATCTGGAAAGGCTGGTTGCAGCGGCCAGGGGTTTTCAAGGCCTTGAAGGGGTTGATCTGGCCAAGGAAGTCACCTGTGCCCAGTCATACCGTTGGGACGAAATGCGGTGGGCCTGGCCAGATGGCTATCCGCGTCAAACAGATCCCGTGCATAAGGTGGTGGCGCTGGATTACGGCGCCAAGCGCAACATTCTAAGGTGCCTGGCCAGCGTTGGTTGCGACGTGACCGTGCTGCCGGCAACGGCCACGGCCGACGAGGTTATGGCCCATCAGCCGGACGGGGTATTCCTGTCCAACGGGCCCGGCGATCCGGCCGCAACCGGCACCTACTCGGTCCCGATGATCCGGGATATACTGGACAAGACCGACCTGCCAATTTTTGGCATTTGCTTGGGTCACCAGATGTTGGCACTGGCGCTTGGCGGTTCGACCGTTAAAATGAATCATGGGCATCACGGCGCCAACCACCCGGTGAAAGACCTCGAAACCGGTAGAGTGGAAATTACCTCTATGAATCATGGCTTTGCCGTTGATGGCCAAAGCCTGCCCGACGGTGTGATTGAAACGCATGTGTCGCTGTTTGACGGGTCCAACTGTGGGATCAGAATGGCCGATCGGCCGGTGTATTCGGTGCAATACCACCCCGAGGCGAGCCCCGGCCCGCAGGACAGTTTTTATCTGTTCCAGCGGTTTTCTGCGGCCATGGGCACACGCTCGAACCCTTAATCTGGTAAATGCTTCCTTAAGTTAACTGTGGGTTAACTACCTTCTGGCCACTTTGCATCTGTGGAATGTGGGGTCGGGGCCATGCGCCATACCAATGTCAAGCTTGTGTCGCGCGAGAAAGCGTCCGCGGTGCAGGAGCGCCGGGCATCGTTGGGGCGCTGCATGGTCGAGCTTGGGCTCATCTCGGAAGCCGAGCTACATGCCGCGCTCGACCTTCAGCGTCGGCAACAGGTTCCGCTCAGCGATATTCTAATCGCACAGGGTCTCGTACAGCCGGACGACGCACTGACCGCCTTGAGCGCCCAGTATGGCTTGTACAAGGCCACCTTGCGCACTGACCCGCCCGATCACCGCCTGTTCGGGGACATTCCAGCGGAGTTTTGGATACGCCACCGCATCGCACCGTGGATCCAACTTGGCCAAACACTTTTGCTGGCAACATCGCGCCCAGATCTAATTGAGAGCGTCAAAAAAGAGTGGCCCGGGCGCTGCCCCGAACTGTCGATCGTTTTGGCTGGTGATGGCGATATCCTGGCTGCAATACAAAATCGCTTTGGGCCGCAACTGGCGCAACAGGCCAGCCAAAGAGTGCCGGCGCAAGAAAGCTGCCGGACCTGGAAAACCGGTTGGTTGCAAACTCGGTTGGGGCAAGTCGCCACGCTGGCCGGGAGTGTGCTTGTTGTTGGGGCATTCCCGAAATCGTGCTTCAACCTACTCTGCTCCATCGCGATTTTAAGCCTTTTTTTCGTTTCTATACAAAAACTTGCGGGCTACCTTGCCCATGTTCGAAACACGCGCGGAGATGGCAGAAGGCAGGGGCATTGCGCGAACTCCACCGCCCTGCCCTATATCTTGCCCAAGGTGTCCATGCTTGTTCCCCTGTTTCGCGAACAAGAAGTCGCCACCGCCCTGGTCGACCGGTTGTCGCGCCTGACCTATCCCAAAGCGTTGCTGGACGTGAAACTGGTGGTCGAGTCACGTGATCATGTGACGCAGGACGCACTGGTCGGGGCCAACCTGCCCTCATGGATGTCTGTCGTCGACGTGCCCGAGGCCGATGGTTTGACCACCAAGCCCCGTGCGATGAACTACGCCCTCGACTTTTGCGACGGCGACATCATCGGGATTTGGGATGCCGAGGATGCGCCCCAACCGGACCAGGTGGAATGTGCGGTGGCCAATTTCGCCCATGCCCCGTCGGATGTGGTCTGCTTGCAAGGCATGCTCGACTTCTACAACCCGCGCAGCAACTGGATGGCGCGGTGTTTCACTATCGAATACGCCAGTTGGTGGCGGGTGATCCTGCCCGGTATGGTGCGGCTCGGGCATGTGATCCCACTGGGTGGGACAACGCTTTTCTTTCGCCGCGATGCATTGATCGAACTTGGTGGATGGGACGCGCACAATGTGACAGAAGATGCTGATCTGGGTGTGCGGCTTGCGCGGCACGGCTACCGGACGCAGTTGATCCCCACGGTGACCATGGAAGAAGCCAATTGTCGAACATGGCCGTGGATCAAGCAAAGATCGCGGTGGCTGAAAGGGTTCATGGTCACGTACCTGGTACATATGCGCGACCCAAGGCAGCTGATGCGGGATCTGGGCAAATGGCGTTTCTGGGGATTTCAGGCCTTTTTTGTCGGAACCATTTCTCAGTTCTTGCTCGCCCCGGTGCTTTGGTCGTTCTGGATCCTGTGCGCGGGCTTTAGCCATCCGTTTGCAGACGTTTTGCCCAGTGGCGGCTTGGTCTGGGTGTTGTGGTTGTTCGTTTTGTCGGCCTGCGTAAACCTGACCATCAGCCTTGCGGCAGTCTGGACACCTCAGCATCAGTTCCTGATGCGATCGGTCCCGCTGCAGTTTCTATATTTTCCACTTGGCGCTCTAGCCAGCTACAAGGCGCTTTATGAATTGATGTTCAAGCCGTTCTACTGGGACAAGACACAACACGGTCATTGCGAAGAACGGGTTCGCCATTGTCCCGACGAAAATGCTACTTTCGCGACCGGGCATCCTGCTTCAGGCGGGTCATGAACGCGATGGAAATATGCTCTTTCAAAGCCTTGTACGCCGCGTCTTCGTCGCGGTTGGCAATGGCGTCCACAATATCCTGATGCTCGTTCAATGCAATCTGGCCGCGTCCTTGCGCGGCAAGCGAGGTAGTCGCCATCAGCGCCATCGTGCGGTGCACCAGATCCAGCTGCTGCACAAGATACCGGTTGTGAGACGCAAGGTGGATTTGCGTATGAAACCGGCGATTGGCACGGGACAGCGCCGCAGGATCGTTGACCAAGGCCTGATCCGCAGACACCATATCGTGCAAAACCGCGATTTCCTCGGTCGTGGCATGCCGCGCCGCGAGCCGGGCGGCCAAGCCTTCCAATTCGCGCCGCACCACGTAAAGTTCAGCCATTTGGTTGTGATCCAGTGACGCGACAATCAGCGAGCGTCCGTCGCGTGCCAGCAAGGACTGCGTTTCCAGCCGCTGCAGCGCTTCGCGGATCGGGGTCCGGGAGACGCCAAAACGCTCTGCCAGATCACTTTCTACCAACCGGTC
>CAWUIW010000316.1:0-3581 GCA_963922515.1 uncultured Rhodobacterales bacterium
GCTTGCTGGCGGTGGCGCGGATGCGATGCTCAACTGGATGCCGTCGGCGCTGGCCGCGCGGGAGAAGGGCCTGCCGGTGGTGAACATCGCGCAGCCGTTCAAATCCTCCGGCCTGATGCTGACCTGCTGGAAGGATACCGGCATCACGAGCCCCGCGGATTTCAAGGGCAAGACCATCGGTGTGTGGTTCTTTGGCAACGAGTATCCGTTCCTGAGCTGGATGAGCCAGGAAGGCATCAGCACCGATGGCGGTGACGATGGTGTGACCGTTCTGAAGCAAGGCTTCAACGTGGATCCGCTGTTGCAGCGTCAGGCCGATTGCATTTCAACCATGACCTACAACGAGTACTGGCAGGTCATCGATGCAGGAGTCAGCCCGGATGAGTTGGTGACCTTCAAGTACGAAGACCAAGGCGTCGCAACGCTCGAAGACGGCATCTATGCCTTGGAAAGCAATCTTTCCGACCCGGCCTTTCAGGACAAGATGGTTCGGTTTGTGCGCGCATCGATGAAAGGCTGGAAATACGCGGAAGCCAACCCGGATGAAGCAGCCGAGATCGTTCTGGACAACGATGCAACCGGCGCCCAAACGGAAGAGCACCAAAAGCGGATGATGGGCGAGATTGCCAAACTGACAGCGGGCAGTGACGGCACACTGGATCCTGCGGACTTCCAGCGCACCGTCGATACTTTGCTTGCGGGTGGTTCTGACCCGGTCATCACCGCGCAACCCGAAGGCGCATGGACGCATGCGATCACCGATGTTGCGTTGAACTAGCGTCAAACACGACATTTGGACGATGAAACGCGGCGCCAACCGGCGCCGCGTTTTTTTGATGTCTTGCAGCGCTTCGGCAGACCTGCATAGAGTTTTGGCACGGTTTTTCACGAGCCACGCGCAATGGACTTTGCAACGGAATTCGCAGGCGCCCTGACGCTGATTGCCACTGGCGATCCGGCCCTGTGGGCTATTGTCGGCCTGTCCTTGCGGGTCTCGCTCTGGGCGGTTTTTATCGCGGTGCTCATCGGGATGCCACTTGGTGCAGCCATGGCGGTCTGGCGATTTCCGGGTCGGCAGGCGTTGATCGTCCTCGTCAATGCACTGATGGGGCTGCCGCCGGTCGTGGTGGGACTGTGCGTCTATTTGCTTTTGTCCCGGTCAGGTCCACTGGGTGTGCTGGAGCTGCTGTACACGCCCATGGCGATGATCATGGCGCAAGTGGTTTTGGTGACGCCGATTATCGCCGCATTGACCCGGCAAACAGTGGAAACGCTGAATGTGGAGTACGCCGAACAACTGCGGTCCTTTGGCCTGAACCGGCTTGGCGCCGTGCCGGTGTTGCTTTGGGAAGGACGGCTCAGCCTGATGACCGCCGTTCTGGCAGGCTTTGGACGCGCCGTTGCCGAGGTCGGCGCGGTCTTGATCGTCGGCGGAAACATCAACCATGTCACACGGGTCATGACCACGACCATCGCGCTGGAAACATCGCGTGGAAACCTGTCCCTGGCATTGGCCCTTGGGGCAGTTCTGGTTTTGCTGGCTGTGGCGGTCACAGGCACGGTCAGCATCTTGGGAAGCATTGCGACGCGTTCCGTGGTGACCCGCCATGCGTGATTTCCCGCAATCCCGCGAAGTACAACTGACGGTCAATGGCTTGCGCGTCATTCGCGAAGGTCTGCCAAAGCTCAACATCGCGTCGCTGGACATTTTTCGCCCGGGGCCCACCGTCATTCTGGGGCCGAACGGTGCCGGCAAATCACTGTTGTTGCGGGCCATGCATGGTTTGATCCGGCCAGAGGCCGGACACATTTTGCAAGATGGGCGCCCGATCGACGCTGCGGCGCGGGCGCGGCAAGCCATGGTGTTCCAGCGACCTGTTTTGTTGCGGCGGACGGTGGCGGGAAACCTGGCCTTTGTCTTGCGCCGGGCTGGGGTGAGTCGCGCCCTGCGTGCTGAACGGATTGCAGATCTTTTGGCCGAGGCACACCTGACCGATAAAGCGCGCCAAAATGCGCGGAGCCTGTCCGGTGGTGAAGCGCAGCGGCTGGCCTTCATCCGGGCATGGGCCACTGAGCCTGCCGTTTTGTTCCTGGATGAACCAACAAGTGCGCTGGACCCTGCGTCTACGGCGGCGATCGAAGACTTGATCAAGGCTGCGGCACGATCTGGCACCCGTGTCGTGATGGTGACTCATGACATCGGGCAGGCGCGGCGGCTGGCTGAAGAAATTGTTTTCCTGGCCGCTGGTTCGGTCGTGGAACAGACCCCGGCCGATGCATTCTTTGACACGCCCAGCAGCCCGCAGGCGCGCCGCTACCTTGCCGGTGGATTGGTGCTGTAGGTCATGTTTCGCCTCTTGCTGAGTGCCATGCTGTGTGTGCTGCCCGCGCTCGTTTCCGCAGATCGCTTCATTCTGCTTCAGTCCACGACATCGACACAGAACTCCGGTTTGCTGGATGCCATTTTACCCCGGTTCGAAACCGCCACCGGGATAGAGGTGCGCGTTGTCGCGGTTGGCACGGGCCAAGCCATTCGCAACGCGCGCCAAGGAGATGGTGATGTTCTGCTGGCCCATTCCCGCGCAGCAGAAGACGCGTTTGTTGCCGAAGGCTGGGGGTTGACCCGTTTTGACGTGATGTACAACGACTTTGTCGTTATTGGCCCTGCGGACGACCCTGCCGGGCTATTTGGATTGACCGATGCCGCGGAAGCTTTTCAACAAGTTGCCGAAACGCAAAATGTGTTTGTGTCGCGGGGCGATGACAGCGGAACGCACCAGGCAGAGCTGGCAATTTGGGCGGACATCGGCTGGGACGTGCAGGCGGCATCGGGCACGTGGTACCGGGAAACCGGGGCAGGCATGGGGGCCACGTTGAACACAGCGGTCGGCATGCGGGGCTACACATTGACAGATCGGGCCACATGGCTTGCATTCGGAAACAAGGCAGACGCCCGCGTGCTGGTGGAAGGGGATCCGCGGCTGTTCAACCAGTATGGCATAACGGCTGTGAACCCGGCGCGGCATCCCGCAGTCAGGTCAGACGATGCGCAGATCTTTGTGAACTGGTTGATCGGGCCCGAGGGACAAGCTGCAATCGAGGCGTTTCGTTTGGATGGGCGTCAGGTGTTCTTCCCCAACGCCGCACAATAACATCGCACGCATGTCTGCAAGGGGCCTTTGATCACCCGGCGCGGTTTTCTATCAGATCATCAACTACAGAGGGGTCTGCCAGTGTAGAGGTGTCTCCCAGAGCGCCAAAATCGTTTTCCGCGATCTTGCGCAGGATGCGGCGCATGATCTTGCCTGAACGGGTTTTGGGCAGTCCCGGCGCCCATTGGATCACATCCGGAGAGGCAATCGGGCCGATTTCTGTGCGCACCCAAGTCCGCAATTCCTTGCGCAGTTCTTCGCTCGGCTCGCGACCGTTCATCAGTGTGACGTAGCAATAAATGCCCTGTCCCTTGATCTCGTGCGGGTAGCCGACGACCGCGGCCTCGGCCACTGCGGCATGCGCCACCAGCGCGCTTTCCACTTCGGCTGTGCCCATGCGGTGGCCCGACACGTTGATCACGTCATCCA
>CAWUIW010000317.1:0-3561 GCA_963922515.1 uncultured Rhodobacterales bacterium
TGTGATGTCGGGAACTGTGCGCCGGGCAGGCGATGGCGCGCCTTTGGCGGGCCAGCGCATTCAAATCTGGGCCCACACAACGGAAGGGCATGAACGCGACTGGCACAGTCACGGCGCCACTTTGACCGGTGCAAATGGCGTTTTTCGCATGGATATGCCCCAGATCGTGCCAGCCTTTGGACAGGCGCACGGGCACTTGGCCTATGACAGCGGTGACTTCAAAACCGTCTTTCTGCGCCCCGTGATGCAACGATCGCGCGATACCAGTCTTGAAGCGCACTTTGTGTTGGAAGCGGTCTGACCGCCGCAGCAGCCGTACCATGGGCCTGTCACGCGCCATCTTGATCTGGGGGTTGCTCGGCTTTGTCTTGGCTCTGCCCATGGCAGCCGCCGCTTGGAGCCCCCTGCTACAGTGGCGTGACCCGGTATACATTCTTGGCGGTTTTGCTGGGATAGTGGCCCTTGCCTTGCTTTTGTTGCAGCCGTTATTGGCCGGTGGATATCTGCCCGGCTGTGCCGGGTTGCAAGGGCGGCGCGTACATAGGGCAATGGGCCTTTTGCTGCTGTGCGCGGTTGTGGTGCATGTAGGTGCGCTTTGGGTCACCAGCCCCCCGGATGTTATAGACGTTCTGCTGTTTCGGTCCCCAACCCCGTTTGCCATCTGGGGCGCTCTTGCGATGTGGGCCGTGTTTGGCGTTGCAGCAGCGGCCGCACTGCGCGATCGGCTGGGACTGCGGCCGCATATTTGGCGCCGATTGCACACGACTTTGGCGGGTCTGGCGGTTTTGGGCTGTGTGGGTCATGCGCTCTTGATTGAAGGGGCCATGGAGACTGCGACCAAGATCGGCCTGTGTGCACTGGCACTGATCGCCACCGGCAAGGTCATTCATGATCTGCGTATCTGGCGTCGGCGGCCTCGCAAATTCTGATGGCAGACCCCGTGCCAGCCTGCCACCGGGTGCGGTACGTCAGCCTACCGCGCCAAGACTCAGCTTTGGCTCGGTCAGGTGCGACAAGCGGCGGATCAATTGAACATGCAGGATGATCGATATCGGCACGATCAAAAGCGGGATGATCGGGAACGGGAAATACGCAATCACCACGGTCGGCAGATCAAAGGCAGCGGTCTGCAACGGGCCGGGAGCTGACGTCAGTCCCTTGTAAAGCACCAACAACAGGTCCGTGATGCCGGCAACGCACCAGGCAATGCCAACAAACCGGTACTTCACTGCGTCCCGAAACAGCAGATACCCCACAAGTGGCGCCGTAACGCCCACCAATATGTCACCCCAACCGGTGGACGCTGCAAAATAGGCCGAGAGCAACCCGTCGGACTGAAGCACCAGAAATAGTATGCCGATCACGCGGTAGATTTGCACAGTGGCCAGCCAGTGCAGCGGGATGGCATTCACCACCTGCCGGGCAAATGCGCTGCGCGTCAGCAGCGCGGTGCCCAAAACCGTCGATCCGATAACCAGTATTCCCAGGATGGGCACGGGTTGATCGTCGGTGGGGATCACAACGTTCGAATAACTGACAACCAAAACAAATGTCAGCCACGCCAGCGCATAGGCACTGAATTGTCTGGCAGATTTCTGGCGGGCGTGGGCTGTCAGACCGGCGGTCATCAGACCGTAGGTCACCATCGTGGCCAGCGTCGCGGTGAGGAACAGACAGGTCGCAAGAATTGCCAGCGTCACATAGTCGGGTGGGGTCATAACTATCTCCAAAAATCGAGTCACTACAAAAAATGTAGTAAGTAGTGAATGCGTTGTCAAAACCTTTGCCAAGCCCTAGGTTCCGCGCATGGACATCAACACGCGCCCACACTGCCCGATCCAGACCGTCACACAGATTTTGGGGGACAAATGGAGTTTGCTGATCCTGCGCAACCTCATTCTGGATGGCCCGCACCGGTTCCAGGATTTCGTCAACGCGATGCCCGGGCTCAGTCCGACGACGCTTTCGAACCGGTTGAAAACGTTGCAAGACAACGGTCTGATTGCGCGAGTTGTGGTCGAAGGTTACCCGCCGCGCACAAAATATGAACTGACGGAACTTGGGCGACACGCCCAACCCATGATGCGCGCCATCCGCGAGTTTGGTGGTAAACTGCAAACGGCGCAAAAGGATGACGGTGCATGATCAACCCGGATCGTTTTCTGGCGGACCTTCACGCATTGCGGGCCTTCGGCGCGTCCGGCATCGGCAAGGGTGTTGTACGTCCGGCTTTTTCTTCGGCAGATGTGGCAGCACGAAATTGGCTAGTCGAGCGTATTTCCGATGCCGGTTTAACGCCGCAAATTGACCCAATGGGCAACGTTTTCGGGCTGGTTGAACAGCCTTCGCTGTTGCTGGGGTCGCACACGGACAGCCACCCCGAGGGCGGCTGGTTGGATGGCGCGCTGGGCGTGATCGCTGGCTTGGAAGTTGCGCGCGCCGCCAAGGAAGCGGGTGGCCCGCCGGTTTCGGTTGTCAGTTTTCAAGACGAAGAAGGGCGCTTTGGAGCATTGACCGGCAGCATGGTATGGTCTGGCCAGCTGACCTTTGAAGAGGCGCGCAAGCTCACCGATGCCAATGGGCAGTCGTTGGAGTCGGCACGGCAGAGCATGCAGGAACGCATGGACGGGTTCGTTGAACCGTCGCGCTTTTTCGGCTTCATAGAAATGCACATTGAACAGGGCCTGACGCTGCACGACGCATCCGAGGATCTGGGCGTTGTGACTGACATCGTCGGATCCAGACAGGTGCAGATCACTTTTCAGGGGCAACAAAACCATGCCGGCACGACGCTGATGCACCAACGGCGCGACGCTTTTCAGGCCGCCGCGGCTTATGTGGTTACGCTGAATGAAAGGCTGCACAATCTTGTGACATCGCGCACCGTTTGGACCATTGGGCAGATCGACATACATCCCAACGCCCCGTCTATCGTGCCCGGTATGGCGCGGTTCAGCGTTCAATGGCGTGACGCTGAAAACGCGCGCTTGGCCCAAATCGAAGACTGTGTGCGCGGCTTGGCGGAAGAGACGGTAGAACGATTTGGCATGACCGTTGAGATTATGCCGATCAAGGCGCTTGCCCCTGTGCCGATGGATCCCGATCTTCAGGCCGCGTTACACGGTGCGGCGGACCATGTTGCGCCGGGTCGATGGCGCAAAATGCCGTCGGGCGCCTTGCATGACGCATCCAACGTGGCTGAATTGATGCCGGTTGCGATGTTGTTTGTGCCGTCCATTGGCGGTGTCAGCCACGATTTTGCTGAAGACACAAACGAGGTCGATCTGGTGACCGGCCTTCGCTGTTTGGCACGTGCCGTTGAGGGGCTCAGATAACGCCAAGAACGCGCAGGCCCAGTGCCAGTGTCGACAATGATGCAACGGAAAAGGCCAGCGTTCTGAGTACCGGGATACCCAACAGGTAAATCCAGTAATGCGCGAAAATGCCGATGAAGTAAGTCATCGCCAAGATGCCCGGATAGTTGTCTTCGGGCCTCAGCATCATGGCCAACACCGATAGCGCGGCAAAGGGCACAAAGGTTTCTATCGCGACGGTATGAGC
>CAWUIW010000318.1:0-3539 GCA_963922515.1 uncultured Rhodobacterales bacterium
TTGCGGTTCTTGTTGATCTTGTAGGCCATCGTTTTGACGCCCCAGTATTCCTGGTCGATGACCGATCCGCCGTTGTCAGACAACACGGACGTGAAATGTTCGATCAGACCTTCGGCTTGCGTGTTGGACAAGTCCTGACGCGCGATAAAGACATGCTCGTAAAGCGGCATGCGTGCTCCATTTCTATCAAGGCGCATTTCAAAGGCTGGGCATTGAACTTTCCGCGGCCCAACCACGAGAGACTGCGCGGGTTCACAACGTGCGGAAAGAGCGGTCCGTATACACGGTTTCTTGGCCAAGGCAAGGGCGGGAGCGGATGCATTGCGACACAACTTGCCCGCGAATTTCCCGGTCTCTGCCGCATTCCTGCCAGAGTATTAATCTTAAAATTTTCGTGAGGTCGCGGGATAGGCCCCGATCCGCAGGGAAACGAGATGTGACATGACTGCAACCACTGACTTTGGCTTCGCCGCCAACAAGGTGCGTCCCGAGTTTGAAACGTCGATGCCTGTCAAACTTGGGTTTGGCGGCACGTACATGGGTTTGCGGGTCGTTTTCCGGATCTTGGGCACAGCACTGGTTATGGTTGCTTCGGGCATGTGGTTGGTCCCGGCAACTGAACTGGGGCCCGAAACCATGCTGATCAAGTTTGGTGCGTCGCTTTTTTTCCTTCTTTGTGGCTTGGCTCTTTTGATGCGAAATCATGAGCATGCCTTGCCAGAGGTCTATTTTGACCCGATCCGTCGGGAATTGCGCGTTCTGCAAAAAAACGCCAAGGGTCGCCCAGAAACGGTGTTGCGCCGCAGCTATGACAGTTTGGGCGGCGCGATGATGAGCACCGACGCCATCGAGCTTTGGGACGAAGATGGTACCACCTTGATGCGGCTCCCGTTATCGGATGATGCCGCGCGCCGAGCCCTGCGCAAACAACTTGGTTCCCTCTGCGCCTGAAATCGTTCTGTTCGGAAACACACAGATCGTGTGAACCGATGGTGAATTGCCTCTGTGGCGCTTTGCCCCACATCTCATTCCGTGTGACCCATCACTCTTTTCATGATTGCACGGAGCTTACCTCATGAAACCATTTGTTCTTGCAGCGGCGCTGGCTACTGCCGCAACCGCAGCGTTCGCAGCACCGGAAAAATACGTTCTGGATGCAAGCCACAGCCAGATCGTTTTCAGCTACAACCACCTTGGCTACTCAACCACCTACGGCATGTTCTCTGGCTTTGAAGGCGAGATCATGTTTGACCAAGCAGACCCAGCAAACTCGAGCGTTGCAGTTTCGATGCCCGTGAAGTCGATGTTCACTGGTTGGGAAGCCCGCGACGGCCATTTCATGTCCGGTGACTTTTTTGGTGCATCCGGTGAAGAACTCGTTTCCTTCACGTCAACGGGCATCGAAGTGACAGGTGACGATACAGCGATCATCACCGGCGATCTTTCGATGAATGGCGTGACCAAGTCCGTGGCTCTGGACGCAACACTGAACCAGACAGGCACGCACCCGCAGGCGCAAAAGCCTTGGGCCGGCTTCGATGCCACAACGACCTTGCTGCGTTCCGATTTTAATGTTGGCGCGTTCGCGCCTTTCGTCAGCGACGAAGTCGAATTGATCATTTCGATCGAGGCGATGAAAGCCGACTGATCGGCACGCTTTATTGGCCGAAACGCGAAACCGCCAGCGCTGCACAGCGTTGGCGGTTTTCTTTTTCAGTGACGCTGCACGCTAACTGCGTTGTGCTGTCAGGGCGACCTGAATGATCACTCCGAACGCTACAGAGCTTTCATCCTGCATCGACTGGCCGATGTTGAAGTCCAGACGGTTCACGCTGGCTTGACCCGTCATCGTGGCTGTGTTGCCTTCGATTGCGAGATCAAAAGGCAGCGTCACAGGCACGGACACGCCCTTGATCGTCAGTGGCCCCGTGGCTTCATAACCCGTTTCGGTTTTGGTAATTTCTGCTGCAAAAGTCGCGGTGGGGAACTGACCAGCATCGAAAAAGTCGGGGCCCATCGCCTGATCCGTCACAGTGCCCAGCGACAATGAACCAATGGCAACCGTGACATCGACGCGACCGGCCGGGCCAGTTTGGTCCGGATCGTCAAACGTGATGGCAGCGGTCCAATCACTGAAGGTTCCTGAAACGGTGCTGCCCAGTTGTACGACATCAATCGAAAGCGTGCCGTCTTGGACCTGCCAATCGGATTGTACAGCGGCCAGTGCGCGAACAGGGCCCTCTGCTGCATGTGTATCGAACTGCCCGGTGTAGGCTCCAGTGCCTAGCGCTGCGGCCCAGACGCCAATGGCGACGAAGACCGGTGTGGCTGCGTGTTTGGTATGGGCGGGCTCTGGTCCCGCACCAAACCCGGGCAACATGCGCTGAAGGGTGAAGTCGCGGTCAATGAGTAAGTGTTTGAGCGCGCCGCCGATATGCGCCAACAGCGTTGCCCCCAGAACGATGACCAAAACAAAATGCACCCCGGCGAAAACCTCGGCGACGGCTTCGTCCTTGGGAACAAAAGGCAGGTTTTGCCCGAACGGCCACCAGATCGGGGCAAAGCCGGTGGTTGCTGCGTGATGTATCCACCCACTGAGCGGAACCGCCACCATTGATCCGTACAAAAGCCAATGCGCGGTTTCGGCGGCCACGGTTTCCAACGGTTTGTCCGTGTTCAGCAAACCGGGCTTTGTTTGCGTGATGGCCCATAGGATACGGGCGAGCGCTGTGAAGAACACGACAAGACCCAGCGTTTTGTGGATCGAGAAAAGGGTTGCTGCACGCGCAATGTCGGCGTCGGTTGATGGCACCGTGGGATCTTGGATCGCATAGGCCAACTGGTTGGCAAAAAGACCAAGCGGCAGAAGCGTGATGATCAAAAGCGCGATGGTCCAGTGAAAGGTTTTGGCGACAGCGCCATAACTGCGGGCGGTGTTTGAAAGGCTCATGGGTCTCTCCATTGCTTTGATCACAAAGCTAACCGTGGCTCACGATTGCACAACGCCGATTGCGGCACAGTTTCCGCGCGGGATCGCACAGCACTTTTCTCCGGCAAGAAGGTACAACATGCAACTGCTCCGTTGCCTCTGGCAGCGCTGCGGGCTATGCGGGCCAGACATCTGAAGGAGAACCGGCATGAGCCGTGCATTTGTTTTTCCTGGGCAAGGGGCCCAGACAATCGGGATGGGGAAAGCGCTGGCAGACGCGTATCCGGCTGCGCGCGCGGTCTTCGAAGAGGTTGACGACGCGCTGGACGAAAAGCTGAGCACGCTGATTTGGGACGGAGATATCGCGGATCTGACGCTGACCCAAAACGCGCAACCGGCGTTGATGGCGACATCTATTGCCGCGGTTCGGGCGCTTGAAACCGAGGGCGTCAGCGTGTCTGATGCAGCTTACATTGCGGGGCATTCCTTGGGGGAGTATTCCGCTTTGGCCGCCGCTGGGTCGTTGGGGCTGGCCGACACGGCCCGTTTGCTACGCACGCGGGGCACAGCGATGCAGCAAGCCGTACCGGTCGGCCAAGGGGCCATGGCC
>CAWUIW010000319.1:0-3508 GCA_963922515.1 uncultured Rhodobacterales bacterium
ATGTCTCGTACTCTGCCCCCGCTCAACGCCCTTCTTGCTTTCGAGGCGGCCGCACGCCACGAAAGCTTCAGCCGAGCCGCAGAGGAGCTTGGGGTCAGTCATTCGGCGGTGAGCCGACATGTGCGCGGGCTGGAAGCGCGTTTGGGCGTGCAGCTGTTTCGTGACGAGTCCCGTGGCGTTGCCCTGACGTCTGAGGGCGATCACTATCTTCGGCGCATTTCGCCCGCCTTCGACGTTATCGGCGAGGCGACCGAGGGGCTGGCCGATACACCCGTGGGTCGGGTGGTTGTGAACAGTGAGACGATGGAAGAAATGAAGGTGGTGGTCCCTTTGCTGGCCAAATTGCAACAAGATCTGCCGCAGGTCGAACTTCGGCTGATCAGTTCCGATGAACTGGCCGATCTTGACCGGTACGAAGCGGACTTGGCCATTCGCTATGCCAAGATGGGCCATGTTGATCAGCCATCCGACTTGATCAGCAATGCACCAATCTTTCCAGTCGCTGCACCGGGATATCTGCGGGGTGACGTGTTGCGGCCCCAAGACCTTGTTGAAAGGCCGCTGCTGCGCGACCGAGGGGCGAATATCTGGATCCAATGGGCCCAGCATGCCCGTTTTGATGTGGATGTCCCTGATCCACCTTGGCGGATGCGGGTGGCGCTTGCTCTCGAAGCGGCGGTGCACGGCGCGGGTGTCTATCTGGGCGCATCGGATGGAACACATCTGGACGAAAGCATGGGTCGTCTTGTGCGAGTGTCAGATGTTGGCTTTCGCCAAGGCGCGTTTCACTTGTTGACCAGTGGGCAGTCTGGCCGACGCAAGGCAGTGCGGTCGGTCCGAGCCTGGTTCTTGGATCACACAACGCATTTGCGTCAATCCGAAAATCAACCGATTGGTTGAATATGCCGGATTTGTCGAATTGGCGCCAAACTGGCCTGCGGCACTTGGGCGCGAGCAGCGGACTTATCGGAAAAAATAAATAAAAACAATGTGTTATGGGTGAGATATGCGTCCGGATTGTTCAATTGACTCCGGCGCGCGCAGCCCGTAGCACCATCGCAACGACCGCGTGAGGGCAAAGCCGTGACCGAAGATGACCAAAAGCAGCGCATGGCGCAGCTTGAGGCGCGGATTGAGGCGGCAAAACAGGCGCAAGCGCCAAAACCTCGCTCGGACGAGCACTACTCTCAGGCTCAGTTGGCCTGGCGCATGGTGATCGAGTTGGTGGCCGGTTTGGGTATCGGCTTTGGCATGGGGTACGGGCTGGACAGCCTGTTCGGGACACTCCCGATTTTCCTCGTGGTGTTTACATTTCTGGGCCTCGCGGCCGGCATCAAGACAATGATGCGCAGCGCCGAGGAAGTCCGCAGGAAACAGGTCGCTGACGCGGCAGAACCGGGTGACCGGGACGATGAAAAGAGGAGCTGACCGTGGCAACGGACACGTATAGCGAAGGTGGCAGCAGCCTTGAGTTTCACCCGATGGACCAGTTCATCGTAAAGCCGTTTTTCGGCGAAATCGGTGACACTGTTTACTGGTATTCGTTCACAAATGTGACGTTTTGGCTGGCCATGTCCATCTTAGCCGTCTTGGCGCTACTGGTTTTGAGCACGTCACGCCGCGAAATCGTTCCGTCGCGTGGGCAGTCCGTTGCAGAACTCGCCTATGGCTTTGTTTACAAGATGGTCGAGGATGTCACCGGCAAGGACGGGATCAAGTACTTCCCGTACATCATGACGCTGTTCATGTTCATTCTGTGCGCGAACATGCTGGGCCTTTTGCCCATGTCCTTCACGACAACCTCGCACATTGCGGTTACAGCGGTTCTGGGTTTTGGCGTGTTCATCGCCGTGACAGTGCTGGGCTTCGTAAAGAATGGCGCAAGCTTTCTCGAACTCTTCTGGGTGTCCAGCGCGCCACTGCCGTTGCGTCCCGTGTTGGCCGTGATCGAACTGATCTCGTACTTCGTGCGCCCCGTAAGCCACTCCATTCGTTTGGCTGGCAACATGATGGCTGGCCACGCTGTTCTAAAGGTCTTCGCAGGGTTTGCGCAGGTTGCGGCGATCGCACCCATCGCGATCCTAGGCGTCATGGCGATTTACGGGCTCGAGGTTTTGGTGTCCTTCATCCAAGCGTACGTCTTTACCATTCTGACCTGCGTCTATCTCAAAGACGCATTGCACCCGCATCACTAACTTTGGCGGGCTGATCCCCGCTCTAACAAACATCAACTTCCAATCGTAAGGAGAACTCATCATGGAAGGCGATCTCGCACATATCGGCGCAGGCTTGGCAGCAATCGGTTCGGGCGCAGCAGCTATTGGTGTGGGCCACGTGGCCGGCAACTTCCTGGCTGGCGCGCTGCGCAACCCGTCGGCCGCCGCGTCGCAAACCGCCACGCTCTTCATCGGCATCGCGTTTGCAGAAGCTCTGGGGATCTTCTCGTTCCTCGTCGCTCTGCTGTTGATGTTCGCTGTCTAAGTCTCTCTGACTGCATTCCTTACGATCGGGCGGCGTGATACGGTCGCGCTGCCCGAAACGTAGGCTCGCATAACGGTCCGCATCGGGCCAGATCAGGGGAAAGACCGATATGGCAACTGATTCAAACGCAGCCGCAGAGGTGGCCGCAGGCGTCCCACCGGGTATGCCGCAGCTCGACTTTTCGACATTTGCCAATCAGATTTTCTGGTTGGTCGTGACGCTTGTCGTGATCTACCTCGTGCTGACGCGCGTGGCGCTTCCCCGGATTGGCGGCATTCTTGCCGAGCGGGCCGGCACGATCACAAACGATATTCTCGCTGCCGAAGACCTTAAAGCCAAAGCGGCCGACGCAGAAGCAGCATACGAAAAGGCGCTGGCAGACGCGCGCGCAGAAGCGCAGCGCATTGTTGACGCAACCAAGGCAGAGATCCAGGCCGACCTGGACGACGCCATCGCCAAGGCAGATGCAGAAATTTCTGCGAAGGCTGCGGAATCCGAAGCCGCAATTGCCGAGATACGGGCCGGTGCACTGGACAGCGTTCGTGCTGTGGCAGCCGACACGACTGGAGAGCTTGTCGTGGCTCTTGGCGGGCAAGCCGATGCAGATGCAATCGCATCTGCTGTTGCAGATCGAATGAAAGGATAAGGCCATGCGTAATCTGACCGCTCTTGTCCTGTTTGTTGGTGGGGCGACACCCGCGCTTGCGGCGAAGGGGCCATTTGTGTCCTTGTCGAACACCGATTTTATCGTGACCATCGCATTTGTCCTGTTCATCGGCGTTCTGGTCTATTTCAAAGTTCCGGGTCTTTTGATGGGCCTGCTCGACCAACGCGCGCAGGGTATTCAATCCGAACTGGATGAAGCGCGTTCCTTGCGCGAGGAAGCTCAAACGCTGCTGGCCTCCTATGAGCGGAAACAGCAGGAAGTGCAGGAACAAGCCGGCCGCATCGTGGCTGGCGCCAAGGCAGACGCTGCCGCGGCCGCAGAGCAAGCCAAGGCTGATCTGCAGGTGTCCATCGAACGCCG